>SMXC01000112.1 GCA_004356825.1 Caldithrix sp. | reverse complement strand
GATTCTTTTGCTTTAAGCTTTTGCTCTAAATCCAATTCTTCTTCCAGGAGTTCTTTTTGCTTCTCATCTTTAGATGTGGACTCTGTAGGTTCCGGTTGTTTTTTATTTTTTTCGGCTTCAATTTTTTGTGCAATTTTTACTGCTCTTAGTTTCCTAGCAACAAGTCTTGCAAATTCCGAGTTCGGATACTTGTTCTGAATCTCTTCATAAAGTACAGTGGCTTTTTCCTTATCCAGGGTAACCAAATCATGCACCCAGCCAAGTGCAAATAAAGCCTTTGGAGCAAATTCCGAATCAGGATATTTCGCAAGAACCGCTTCATACCCGGAAATTGCATTCTGAACATTTTTCTCGTTAAAAAGAGCCGCCTCGGCTTTACGGAATAATATTGAAGGGCCGTTTATAATAGGCTTGAGAGGAAGACCCAATTTTTTTCTGGCATCCTGAGCCTGGTAAGAATCCGGGAATCTTTGCAGCAAAGTATACAACAAAGAATCTGTTCTGGACTTGTTCTGAAATTCATTCTCATAAATAAAAGCGCTTGAATATATCGCCTTGGCGGTTTCAGGATGACTCGGAAAGAGTTCATCAATTTCATCGTATTCAAATAACGCGGAATCAATTTGATTAAATTGAAAGAGATAAACTTCCGCCAACTGTAATTTATTGGCCACGAGCTCATCGAGACTCTTCTTTTTCTTTTCCTTTTCTGATAGATTGTCCTCGGCTGACAAAGTAGAAAGATCGAGCTTGGCTGTTTTTTTTTGTCTCTGCATAAATCGAAGTTCAGGATGCACGCCATGCTCCAAAAGCAATAACTCGAGTTCGCTCAATTGATGATACCTGCCGCTACTCATTGCCAGTTGTTTACCCTGGGATTTTCTAACGAGACTTTTGAGTCTGATCAAATCGCCGATATCATTGGCTTTTTTTGTCGCTTCCGGCACCCATTCCGACTTTGGGTATTCACCACGTACTTTGTTGTAAGATACCATGGCTTTATTAAAATCACCCAAATCTTCTTCATAAATCTTCGCCATTTGGTAGTAGGCGGCGGCTGAAACCTTGGTCTTCTTGAATTCCTCGGCAGTAGCCTGGTACGCGTCAAGCGCTTGTTTGATCTTTCCGCTATACTCAACGTTGGCATCCTTTAACTTATCATACAAGGACAAACCTTCGTGATAAACACAATCGGCAATTTCCAACTTTACCAGTCCGTGCTGTTTTCGATAAGAAAAATTTTCCAACAACTGCGAACAAATGCGGGTAGCATCTTTGAAATCCCCGGCCAACTTTAGCGCCTTGCCGAGATTTAATCTGGAGTCGAATTTCAAGTCTTTGTCGGGGCTATACCGGGTGGCGTTTCTGAAACTGGTAATTGCTGCTGCAAATTCCTCATTAATAATCTGGCACTCACCCAATTTTAAGTAGGCATTTGTCTTAATCAACTTGTCTTTGGCATCAACTGCGGCGGTTTCATACTCTGTTGCAGCTGCCGAAAATCTTCCTTCTTCAAACAAACTTTCGCCGAGTAAATATCTGCTTTCAGTTCTGATACTTCGTTTCAATTTTTGTAAACTAAGCAATTCTCTCAAGTTTAATCTTGCCGCTGGATAATCTCTTAACTTGATATCAGTTTTCGCCAACCAGATTTTAGCTTTTAAAAAGTACTCGCTCTCCGGAAAATAGGTAACCAACTCGTGAAATTTTCTCTGCGCTCTTACATTCTCGCCTTTGTAGTAAAAGCATTCACCCAAAATCATAACTGCATCATCAACATATTTGCTATTCGGATAAACTTCTAATATCTTAGACGCTTTTTCAATTGTTTTATCATATTTTTGAAGCTCACTGGAAGTAGGTTTGTCACCGATGCGTTTCTTTCGTTCTTTTTTGGCCTCATTAAATACTTTTTTTGTATTATAAAACGTATTGAAATACGCACATGATGAGACCAAAAAACTTACAACAAAAATGGAGAAAAATGTCCTCCAGTGATTAGGGTTTCTTATCATATTCTTAAAACTTCCATTTTTTGAATAATGTAATGTGCAAAAACTCCAACTAAAAATCCAGAAAAAAGTGATGACAACAACATAATCGGCATCAAATAGAAAACTTGCGTACTCCCTACAATCAGAAATGCGGCGAGCAGTAGCTGAACGAAATTATGGGTAAATGCTCCTAAGAAACTAACTCCTAAAACACTGAATGTTTGATTAAAATTTGTGTACAAAAGAGCCATAACAACAGTTGAGACGATGCCGCCGCTCAAGGCAAACAGAAAAACAGGGTTGAATAAGGTGCCTAAAACAAAAGCTCCTGTGATGACACGAATAAGCATGACTAGAAAAGCAGCTCTGAACCCGTAGCAATAAAGTGCAATTAATGTGACCAGATTTGACAAACCTGGTTTTAACCAGGGCAGTGGTCTCGGAATTGCCGACTCGAACAGAAACAAAATCAATCCAGCGGCAGCCAAAACCCCTATCCTGGTTATGAATGAAGTTTTTCTCAAGGGAAAGACGCGTTCTTGGGCGTGTATGGAAGAGCTAACCGGTGATGGCATCAAATTTGTCTTTACGAGTGCCGCCGATAGAGATTATCAATTTATTGGGAACACAGACTATAATTTCGCCGATTTGTCTAATACTGCCCTGGCGAACGCAAAGTTTTTGAGGGCAGCCTGAACCAATAATGCGGATTGCTCCATCGACTATTTCTATTACGGTTTCACTAATGTGACCGCTGACGGAAAACTTTTCAGCCCTGTTTAAATTCTTGCTGAATTTTTGCCGATTCTCAACCTTGATGACTGCTATTTGCCCAGGTTGTTTAACGGCCTTTAAAACTGTAAAACTTAATATGCTGATTAGAATCAAAGCGGAAGCTAATATTTTATCACCCCTGGTAAGCAATTGCAAAACAGTTTTCAAATTACTCCTCTATCTATTCTGAATTCTTTTCAGCGCCTCAATTCTTTCAATCGCTTTTTGTTTATACTCAAGCGCACCTTTATGGTTCGAATCAAGTTCTAAAACTTTATTCCATATTCCAATTGCATCCTGATATCTATCCAAGGTAAAAAGATTAATTCCATCGTTAAAATATTCTTCAGTCAATTCATTTATTTTATTCCTGGTATCATTGAGTTCAATTTTCACAATTCGGTTACCGGGATCCATTCTTAATATATCTCCAAAAATCGTTTCCGCTTGCAAATACTGCTTCTCATTAACTTTTTGCCGGCCCCGTTCAATAAGATTCACGATTTGAAGTTTTTTCTGAACATCTTTTTCCCCCTGCAGTGCTTTCGAGTTGGAGGGTTCAATTTCTAATGCTTTCGCATAGCTTTCTAATGCAGACTGCCAATCGCCTTGCTGGAAAAACATCTCTCCCTGTTTGAGATAAGGAAAAGCTTTTTCTCTTCTATCAAGCCGTACTCTTGCCAGCTTTCTTTTAGCATCTAAGTGGTCCGGGTTAATTGACAACACATTCAAAAAGGCTTCAATTGCCTCAGGGTAATTTTCGTTTCTGTGAAACCGCAGGCCCTTTGTATACTTGTCTTGAATAAACCGATTGATTTTAGGTCTCAGCTTAGCAATACTGGAGGTTGATGGGCTGTTTCCCGGGTCAAGTTTCAAGACTTCCAGATATTTATTTGTAGCGCCAACATAATTCCTTTGTTGCTCCAGGGCCTCTCCCTCGCGCAGAAGTTTTGAAACCCGTTTCAAATTTTTGCGGATTTCTTGTCGGGTCCGGCCCAAATACTTAATAACTTCCTCCTTTTTCTCATCAAACTTTAAGGCGCGTTTAAATTCCTGTTCAGCAATCCTAAAACTTTTGTCGCGGTAATAACCCAGCCCCCGAAAAAAATATTCTTCTGCCAACTCATTCTTAATCTTGTCAATATCAGCCAAATATTTTGTAGCAGTGGGGTGCTTTTTATCAAAGATTAAGACACGCTTAAATGACCTTTCAGCCGCAAAATATTTTTCGGCATTAAACTCCGCATCCCCGTCCGAAAGCGATTTCTTAATCAAAACATCAACGGCCGGTTTAAGCGCGTTTAACTTCACGGCGGCATCAAAGTTATCCGGATCCAACTCTTTAATTCTTGTCAGAACATAAGCCGCACGAAAGAATTTCGGATTTTCTTGAGTAAGTAATCTACTCGACAATAAAAACAGTGAATCAATTATAACTTCTGTCCTCGCCAGTCGCTTAGTCAAATCACTAAGTAAAATTTTAGTAGAGTCGGATTTTGCATCGAGCAAGTCAAAATCTAGATACTTTTTGAATTCTCGTGATGCTGATTTATATTTTTTTAACGTCAGTCTTTCCACTCCCCTTTCATAATACCGTTCAGCCAGGGCAGCCGGGGCCGGGCTAATCCTTGCTGACAAAGTAAAAAGAAGTTTATCCGAATTTTTGGAATAAGAGAAATTGAAGACAAAGTTATCGCGCGTGTACTGAAACCCAACAGCAGACTCATTAAAATCTAAATCTTCAAGACCCAAAAAGATTGTCACTTTTCGATTGAATTCAAAACCAAGTCCGAGGTGATTTGTGTTCTCACCTTTCTGAATATGATAACCGGTGTTCAATAGCAAACCCGGAGCAGGGAAAATATAGCTAAATCCGAACATAACTGAGGGTTCAAAGATTCTCTTGCCTAAAGGAATGTTATGAACCGTCATGCCAAAATTTAACTTATCCAAAAGTTTTGAGTTTGCAAATTCTTGCCACTGTTTATCCAATACTCCGACACCGGGATTGCCAAAGAAAATCCCCAAACCGGTAGACGCAAACAACGTACTGTCCTGTTTCAGAAAATCAAATTTATTTCCGACAAACACTCGTTTATAGAGTCTGCGGCCCCAGGCCAGAGTCCCCCGATCCACCCTTTCGGGTAAAGCCGGCAGTCGTGAAAGAGAGGCACCGAATGTACCTATTAAAGGCACAACCTGTGTGAGACTTACAAAATCAAAAGTAAATGGACCATTAATGCTGATCAGCATTTCCCTATCCTTTAATCCAGACAAAGCTGCCGGATTCCAATAAATAGTCGACGGATCTCGAGCCTGCACCACCAAAGAACCTCCCAATGCCATTGCCCTCGCATTGGGTCTAAAAACTTCTATGCTTGTTTGAGATAAGGTTAGGGAAGTAAAACAGAAACAATTCAGAATGGAAACGAACAATAACTTTTTCATAAATAATATGTCAAAACACTAAGCCAGGATTTCGCGATTATAGTCAACCTCGCATACATCGATTTTTTTGACTCTTCCTTTTACGGAAAGTGACTTAAGCCGGCTGGTTGGGTAAGAACCATTCACCTTGTTGGCAAGATCATATGACATTATTATCTGACCAATAGCGGCCTTGGCGCACAGCCGGGCGGCAACGTTGACAACATCCCCAATTACGGTATAATCCATCCGATCTGCTGAACCCATATTCCCCAGAACTGCCGAGCCATTGTTTATGCCGATGCCAATTTCAAGAATAGCCTTACCCTGGGTATCTCTTTCATGATTAATAAGGCGGATTTGACGCTGAATTTCTACGGCGGCGAGAAGAGCATTATCTGCCATGGCTCTACCTTGAAAAATAGCCATTATCTGGTCACCCATAAATTTATCAACAATACCCTTGTGGCTCTCAATGATTCGAGTCTGCAAATCAAAATAGATATTAATCAGCTTAACGATCTCTTCGGGTTTCAACTGTTCTGCAATGGATGAGAAATTTCTAACATCTGAGAAAAGTACAGTTACTTTCTGGTTTGCTGCTCTGGGTTTTTTCCCATCGGCGCTAACAGTATCCTTGATCATTTGCACCGTTAACTTTGAAACGAACTTCTGCATTTGCAATTTTTCCCGCAGCTGCTGGATCATATTGTTAAACTCAGCAGCCAATTGCCCCAATTCGTCTTTAGAATTCACAGAAATGACCACATTAAGATTACCGTTGCTAACGGCTCTTGCCCCATCGGAGATCATTTGAATCTGCTTTGTCATTTTTCTGGCAATCAAATTTATAAAAAAAATCGACACAAGAGTAACAAAAATCGCAGAACCGATAGCAATATTTCTAGCATTTTTGATTTGTAGCAAAATCGACTTTTTGGAAAAACTGATAAAGGCAACACCCAAAAGAATGTCCTTAATGCGGCTGTTCTCTCTCATCTGGTGTGTAATCGGGTAATAATATTCAAAATGGAGAGGCCTTTCTCTAACTGTAAATTCTGGTATCCTAAGGAGCTCAGCAGCGTTAGTAAATTTTACTTCTTGTCCGTCTACATCAAATGAGGCAACAGTCTCGGCTCTACGATTTAAAATCGCAACCCTCTGCAACCCATCGATGCTGGTTTTTTTAAGGCGAAAAACTGCTTCGGTCACCCCTTCCTTTTCGTTTAATAACAGACCACCCTTTGCGGTTTCCGCCAGGCTTTCAATCAAAACACGGCAGACCTGGTTCATACGCTGCATCAACGCAACTTTTTGATTCTGCAAAATAATCAAACTAAATGCCGTCAAAACAAATACGACAATAGTCGCAATAATCAAACTTAATTTGATTCTTATGGGAAGTATACGCCATGGAGAAAACAACGAACGGCTGAAAGTGAATTCGGGCTTGGAATTAGAGGCGACCTGATTATTTGATTTCCTTACTTGAGACACCGGTCCTCTTTTGAAAAACTAAATTGCAGGAATTTAGATGGCTGAACTTACTCTGGGGTTTCTAGAATTCTGATATCTTCAAGCTGAAATGTACTTCTCTCATTTTTTACCAATCCCCACAGATAAAATAAAGAGACCACCAATAGAGCAGCTAAAAAGAACTTACCTCGTACAGACTTTTTAGCAACGGGTGTACTACGAAGAATCTTTCTAAATTTTAGTCGAGATTCCGTTTCTTCACCATCCTCGACTACCGTCTTTTCATAATAAAACGGAATGAAACTAAATCTACGAATTTGTTTTTTTTGAAAAAAACCGTGTAAAAGCATTATTATTATAAATATACTTGCAATAACCTCTATCGAACAAACTAAACGAACTTCAGAACAAATTTTTCTAAAGAGAGACTTTTAATTATTAACCTGCATTATTCATAAAATTCTACCATAGAGGCACTAAGGCCTGTCCTGAGCGTAGCAGAAGGGACACAGAGAATAAAAGATTTATAACGAGAGTGTGTTCAAAACAAAGTTTTTGAAATCGAAATTGATTACGCTGACAAATGTTCAATCTCTCCAATATAATCAAACCTCTGTGCCTTTGTGTCTCTCTGGTTCATGAATTATTCAAGATAAAGGCTTAAGAGATTTAATTCACAATAAGTGTTGAGCCCGGATACTTAACAAGCTGAAAATAAAGATAAATATCTAAATTGTCAAGATGTTTGCAAAATAAAATTTCTTGTTTTAATAAGCAGAATCTTGCTATTTCCTGTTCTTGAATTTCATTGACAATCTACAGATATTTTACTACTTTGGGCCAGTTTAATGACTAATATACTGATAACGCCGGAGATATTGCACCAGTCTCAAACACAATCTGGCATGCGATACCGTTACGCTAATTCCGCAACCATCGTTTTGAATCACTAACTAAAATAGTACAGACATGTCCGATCACGCGAGTAAAATTGGTGCCAAATTCGAAAAACTTGTTCAAATTATGGCGGAACTTCGGGGTGAACAGGGCTGCCCCTGGGACCAAGAACAAACTCACCAGTCCCTAACAAAGTATCTCGTTGAGGAAGCATACGAAGTCCTTGAAGCCATTGATGAAAACAATGACGATGCTCTAAGGGAAGAACTAGGCGACTTACTTTTGCAAGTAGTTTTCCATGCCCAAATTGCTTCTGAGAACAAAATATTTGATATTGCCAAAGTCATCGACGCGATTTCTGAAAAATTAGTACGGAGACATCCAAACGTCTTTGGGGATGTCAAAATTAAAACAGCGGAAGAGCAATCAATCAATTGGGAAAGGTTGAAAAAACAAGAGGGTAAGGAATCAATTTTGGATGGCGTGCCCAAAGCCCTCTCCGCTTTGCTTAGAGCCCACCGCCTTCAACAGAAAGCCTCGACAGTCGGTTTCGATTGGCCGGTGGAAGAGCCGGTTTGGCAGAAGGTTCTTGAAGAAGTTGAGGAACTAAAAAATGCGCATCAAAAAGAAAGTAAAGAGCGCGTTAAAGAGGAATTAGGCGATTTATTGTTTTCGCTGGTCAATCTTTCCCGCTTTCTCGACATTAATCCGGAGGATGCTTTACGTAAAACTTCGGAGAAATTTATTAGAAGATTTAAGGGTCTTGAGCGCGAATTCGAATTAAAAGGTGAAGAAATAAGTGAAGCGACATTAGAGGAATTGGATGCGGTTTGGAAAAAGCAGAAGGAACTTGAGAAGAAGTAAATATAGTCCTTCTGGTCGAAAAGCAAGAACCCGTTAAGTCACTACTTTCATGGTTCGCCGGAGTGTATCTTGAGCTGTCGAAAGGCTTTCCCCGCAGGGAATCAACTCCCCCTGAACGGAGTCGAAAGTGTCGCAAACTTCAAAATTTCATGCTCGGTCGGAGGTCTCTACAACTAACATATTTGGATTAAAAGTCCTCCTTCAATCTTTCCCAGGTTTCTCCCAAACCTTCAGAGATGACTTTAGTTTGCCCAACTACAGGCATAAAATTGGTATCAGCGACCCAGCGTGGCACGATATGAAAATGCAAGTGGTCGTCAATACCAGCACCTGCAATTTTACCGATATTTAAGCCTACATTAAAACCGTCCGGGCTGACTGTTTTTTTGAGTACATTCATCGATTTGGAAACCAAATTCATCATTTCCAATTTTTCGGCATCACTGAATGAATCAAACTCTGAAGTGTGGCGATACGGAACGACCATTAAATGGCCATTATTGTAGGGATATTTATTCATAATGACGAAATTCTTTTCGGCACGGAACAAGATCAGATTGTCCCGATCATTTTCCTGATTTATTCTCGTACAAAATATGCAGCCACTTTCTTTTACGCCCAAAATATACTCCATCCGCCAGGGTGCCCACAGAATTTCTGATTTTGAATCAGACTTCATTTAGATCTTTCTTCTTCGTAGGCCGCTTTCAATTTCTGGGTCACATCATTCGGTACCTCTTCATAATGTGAAAATTTTCTGCGATGGATACCGCGGCCCTGGGTCATTGAACGAAGCGAGGTTGAGTACTTGTACAGCTCAGACAAAGGTACTTTCGCCTTGACAACTTGAAAGGGGCCTTCCGCTTCCATACCGGAGATTTTACCCCTGCGTCCGGAAAGGTCTCCCATGACGTCACCCATGAAATCTTCTGGAACAGTCACCTCAACATCATAAACGGGTTCAAGAAGAATTGGCTTTGCTTCCACAAAAGCCTTTTTGAAACCCATAGAACCAGCCACTTTAAATGCCATTTCCGATGAATCGACGTTATGATAGCTGCCGTCGTATAATGTAACCTTTATATCTACAACTTTACAACCGGAGATGACTCCTCTTTCCATCACTTCTATTATACCTTTTTCAACAGCTGGGATAAACTTAGATGGAATCACACCGCCGACAATAGCATTTACAAACTCGAACCCTGCCCCCCGAGGTTGGGGTTCAACTTTTATCCAGGTGTCGCCATATTGTCCTCTGCCACCCGACTGTTTTTTGTACTTGCCCTGCGTTTCCGCTTTGCCTTTAATGGTCTCTCGATAAGGTATTTTAGGCTCAACCAGATTTACATCAACCCCGAATTTCTCTTTAAGCCTTTTAACCACGACAGCTAAGTGTAATTCGCCCAGCCCGGAGATAATTGTTTGACTCAGTTCCGCATCGTGGATTGAAAGAAAAGTCGGATCCTGCTCATGAAGCGTGTGGAGACCACTCGAAATTTTATCCTCATCACCTTTGGCTTTCGGCTCAACAGCAATCCGAATAACCGGATCCGGGAAATCGATTCCTTTCAGCTCCACCGGCTCTTTTTTATCGCTTAAAGTATTTCCAGTGTGCGTGTCTTTAAGTTTAACGGTGGCCCCAATATCGCCGGCACCTAAGTTACCCAATTCTATACGATTTTTCCCATTCATGACATAGATTTGACCGATCTTCTCAGAAACTTTTCTGCTTGTGTTCATGACCTCACTGCCACTGGCAATTTTGCCGGACACGACTCTAAAAAAAGACAATTCACCTAAATGAGACTCGGAAACGGTTTTAAACACCAACATTGAAAGAGGTGCGTTGGGGTCGCAAGCACGCTCCTCTTCGTCTTCAGTCCCGGCCTTCTTTGCAATTTCTGCCGGTCTGTCGGTTGGAGCCGTGCCATATTCCGCTATGAAGTTCATTAAATGCAGAACGGCAATATTTTTCTCAGCGGAGCCACAAAAGACGGGGAAAATCGATTGACTCGCTATTCCAGACTTTAACCCTTTCTTGATTTCATCATTTGAAAGCGTACCCTCTTCGAAAAATTTTTCAAGTAATTGGTCATCGCTTTCTGCTGCCATTTCAATGAGTTGCTCATGAAGCCCTTCTGCCTGCGTTTTCAAGTCATCCGGTATATCAGATGTAGAAAATTTGCCCGAGCCGTTGGTTTCATATTTAACCAATGTCATTTTTATCAAATCAATAAAAGAATCGAAACCTTCACCGCCGTTGACAGGAATGTGAACCTGCATGACTTTATTGCCAAACCTGCCCCTCAAACTTTCAAGAGATGTGTTGAAATCAGCGTGCTCTTTGTCCATCCGATTCACAAAAAAGACGGTCGAAGCTCCGGCCTTGTTAGCCGCTTTCCAAACCTTCTCTGTACCAACCTCCACACCCGAAAGCGAGTTGATAACGACGACTCCACAATCGACCACCCTAAGTGCACCAATTACATCACCCATAAAATCCGAATACCCGGGAGTATCGAGAATATTAAACTTGCAATGGTTCCATTCACAGTTAAGGAGTGATGCATTAATCGAGATTTTCCTTTCGATTTCGTCACCGTGATAGTCGGAGGTAGTTGACCCATCGTCAACTTTACCCTGGCGATTAATGGCTCCAGCAGAAAAAAGCATTGCCTCAGATAATGATGTTTTCCCTACGGTTGCATGCCCAATAAGAGCCAGGTTTCTAATGTCCGCGGCGGAATACTCTTTCACTATAAACCTCCCTTAATTGAAAGTTTTGTCATAGTTCGAAATAATAAAATGAGTTCTTGGAATGTCTTACAAAAAATGGAATGAACTTGAATCTTTTCGGACCAAGCGGTAACTGCTAACGGAATTTTCTTCTTCTTACAAAAAATAGAGCTTATCAACTCTACGAAATTCTACTTTAATTTCGACATCGAAAATTAGAAGGATTCAGCCGCTGCTTCAGTATTCGGATGAGTTTCAAAAATGGTGTCCAACTTGGTCATAACCAGGACGCCTTCCATCAACTCATTAATGCCTGCGAGCTTGAGATTACCTTCTTTATTTCTTAACGATGTCAGAGCCTGAATAAGTAAACCCAACCCTGAACTATTCATCCTGCTTACATCTGCCAAGTTCATCACCACCTTGGTTATACCCTGGTCGATCAAAGCGTAAATTTTGTCTCTAATTTCATCCGAAGCCGGCGGACCCCCTAAGAGTTTACCACTTAAATCTAAAATTGCGACATCTCCAATCATTCTGTCAGTAAGCTTCATTTTTCCTCCTAATAAAGAGAAGTTTTTTCAGGTAACTGTTTTAAAAATAATCCAAAGACAACGTTTTTCAGTAAGTTAAAGTAAGATCATAATAAGGTAAAAGCGACTAAAAGTCAAGGGAAAATTATTACTAGGTCGGCAGTTTTTTATCGTTTTAAATACATCCAATACAATTAGCCGAGGAAGGGATCCATCAGATTACTAAGCTTCGGCCATTTCAATGACCTGCAATTTAAGAACTCCTAATTCATCGCGCACAGCGCTTATTTCTTCAGAGTGACTCTCCGTTTGGCTGCCAAGTAACAAAACGATTGGCCGCAAAAATTTGGCCAGAACGAAAGCATCAATACAGTCTTCATAAGGCGGAGAATTAATCAAAACATAATCAAATCTATCTTTTAGATCATCAATTAATTGTATGAATTTCTTTGACATAAGGAGTTTCACCGGATTGCTAACTGAATTTCCGCAACTGATGAAATATGTTTCCTTAATACCGGTTTCGTGCATAATAAAATCGAGGTCGATATTTCCGGAAACATAATCAGTAACCCCCATGCCAGGCTGTAAATCGAAAAAGATTTGTGAGATACCGGTTCTAAAATCGCAATCCAGCACAAGTATTCGATTTCCATGCTGAGCCAAAATTTTAGCAAAATCGATAATACCATTAGCACTTTCTGTATTCTTTGCAGGTGAATTAAAAAGAATCACGCGGCATTTTTCAGTCTGCTCTGATTTACTTAAATAATCATAAAACATGTTTAACTGAGGGAATGATACTTTGGTGTTTTCATTCAAAATATTAGACTTGAGTGAAACATCCTGTGGGCTTATTTGCAATTGCTTCGAGCCTTTTAAGTAATCAAGGTCATGATAATGAACATTTTGAAATGACTTTTTACAAAACAGGTGTAGGCTGGGTAAAGTTTCCATTTTATTCCTGACCATTTTTATATCAAGGTTCTATTTTTTTTCTTGGCGGTTTTGGATTTCATAATAAAAACTACGTCGTAAGGGGCAAGTTGAAAGTTTCTATTGGCTACTTTACCACCTACTTTTTTACCGATCTCAAATTTATACATTTTCACGCCCGCATCGCCGCGATTTCGAAAAACAAATATTTCAAATTTACCGCCTGATTTATCCCTCAATCCTCCGGCCAAAAGGACTCCCTCAACAATGGTGAGATTTTTTTTAAACCTTACCATTCCAGGTTTTTTAATGTGGCCGCCAACATAGATAGAAAACTTTGAGGACGAATGAACTTTGAGGTGAAGATTGGGCGCTGCCAACGTCTGGCTGTATTTTTCAATTAAATTTTTTCTCAGCTCACTTATTGTCAAATCGATGACTTGTAATTCTTCAATAGCACGAAAAGAGGTTCTACCGTTTGGTCCAACAATTACCGTTTGATCGTAATCGGGATAATAATCAAATTTAATCTCGAGTACATCTCCCCTGCGGACTTGATAGCCATTACTCTCCAACCCTGTAGTCCTTACAAGTTGACTCGAACAGGCCATGAAAAAATTTGAAATGGCAAGTACAAAAACAATAATTGCGGAATTAACTTTGATGTTTGGCATATCCATCTCCTCTGGTTGGCGGTTATTTCACCTGCTAAATGGCAATGGATATGCCAGAGTTTTTAATCGTGGCAAAAAGTAAAACGGAGTAGAAAAATCAACACCTTAGCCTATCAGGCAAGATAAACTCTTCATTTTTAAAAAAGAACAACATGTCATATAAAAAAAATCTGTCTCACGGATAGACACTACAATGTTGTTTAATGGGGACGGCTAAATTGAGGTTTGGTTTTATCAAGGAGAGAGGCACGCTTTACTATATTCTCGCCATACTTGTCTTGAAGTGAATCCAGCAATTGGGTCATTTTTATGTCCAAAGGCGCCTCCTGATCAAAGAGGCCAAGTTGCTCACCCGAAACCGAGTTTAGCTGCGACACAGCGATTCCCAATAAGCGGACTTTCATATTTTTTTTGTCAAACTTTTTGTAGAGCGCAATCGCCACTCGTTTTAGGATTTGGGTCGAATCGACAAAATCGCACAGGGTCTTGCTGCGAGTAAAAGTTGAAAAGTCTTCAAGCCGGATCTTTAGGGTTACGGTTCGACCCTTTAAGCGGCTTTTGCGCATCAAACGGGACAAAGATTCAGCCAGCCCAAACAGTGTTTTGTGAATGATTTCTTCGTCGCCGATGTCCGAGTCAAAAGTAGTTTCCTGGCTGATGGATTTCTGTGCCACCCGGGGTTTGACGGTCCTGTTGTCGATTCCGTTAGCAAGCCTCCAGAGCGCATTGCCCCACTTACCAAATCTCCGGTTCAAATCCTGTTCCGGAGTTTGAGCAATTTGCCCAATCGTTTCGATGTCCATTTGCTTTAGAACCGCTTCTGTTTTTTCCCCGACTCCCCAAAGCCTTGAAATCGCAAGCGGCTTGAGAAACTCCTTCTCCTCTCCTTCTTTTACCACTACAAAACCGTCAGGCTTCTCTAAGTCTGAAGCTACTTTTGCCAGGAATTTATTTGGTGCAATTCCAATCGAAGCGATTAAACCAAGCTCATCATAAATTCTTTTTTTTATTTTATGACCTATCTCTTCCGCGCCGCCAAACAGGGACAGGCTTTTGGTTATATCGAGGAAGGCTTCATCAATACTTATTTTCTCGATAACCGGAGTGAATTCATTTGAGATGGCAATCACCTGGCGGGAAATTTCCAAGTAGCGGCTGTGCCGTCCGCGCAGGTAAATTCCATGGGGGCAGCGTTGGAATGCCTGCGAAATAGGCAAAGCAGAATGAACGCCATATTTTCGGGCTTCATAACTTGCAGTAGCCACCACCCCGCGCCCCGCGCCACCCTTTGGATCTGCACCTATTATCACCGGCTTTCCACGATATTGTGGAAAGTCCAGTTGTTCCACAGCCGCAAAAAATGCGTCCATATCCAGGTGCAAAATCCGGCGGCTCATCGCTTAATATCTCTCTGCCAGCTAATTGAGAACTGCCTGGCAGGTTCCAGGTTTCGTTCAACTTGATTGTATTTATATTGCAGAAGGTTCTCAGCGTTCAACATCAACGTGGTCTGTCTAAAGACCACGCCACGGGCATCGAGAATCTTAGTCGCAACCCTGGGATCGTCCGGAAAAATTTCCAGCTGCTCTTTCTTTAAACGGCTTGCAAATCGATAGTCGGCGCCGAGTTCAAAGATGCCTTTCTTCAAAGTCAAGGTGGTGGTCAAAAGGTGTTGCGGGCGATAGCTCAGCAGGTTGCCCGTATTTAAATCCCTTGGATCTACGAAAATATAAGTCACGACTGCATTTAAATGATTGCCGAACCAGGTGGAAGCTACATTTGTTTCGATGCCTCTGATTCGGGCAGCTTGAACGTTGTTAAATTGGATTCGCAATGCTAATGTGTCGTCAACACCAAGCGATGGATTGATAAAATCAAAATAACGCTCCGGGTAAACCGCTACATCCCAGAGGATATTTCTGCCAATGGTCGTTTTAAATCCTATTTCACCGGACCATGAACTTTCGGCCTTCAGATCGGGATTCGGGATCACCTTAAACCCGGAAGCCGACGTACTGGTAAATAATTCAGCAATTGAGGGCGCGCGAAAACCTTTGCCGAGGGAAGCGCGAAATGTTGTTCTGTCGGCAGCATCGAGAATCAAACCAAACTTGGGACTGACCTGACTTTCGTCGTTGCCTGAAAAAATCTTGCTGATATCGATACGAATACCGGCGGTGCCAGACAAACGGTCGGAGATTTTAAACTCATCCTGTATATAGGAGCCCGACATCAAAGCCATCCGTTCACCAAAAAAGTTTCCTTCTACAACATCATAGGTCCCTTCAATTCCAAAAATCAAAGAATGATATACGCTGGGCTCTATGTCAGCTTGATATTCGGCCCGGAAACGTTGAGACTTGGAAAAATCCTGGTTATCAATAAAATCATTCTTAAAGCTATTGCGAAAATAAGAGGCGCGAAATTTAAGCGCTAATTTTTGATTAACCAGTTGATTTAAAGTGGTGTTTAAGAAAAGCTTCTTTGATAGTGTGGTGTTTTTTTCTTCACCCAATGGAGCCAAATATGGCTGAACACCCTGACCCAGGTATTGCTGCCATTGAATAGATTGACCATGATCATCGTAAGCATAACTTCCGGTAAAGATTGCATTGAAAGAGGTCGTAAATTTATATTTAGCTTTGCCAAAAACATTCCACCTAAAAAATTGCGAGTTTTCCTTGAAGCCTCGAGAATCCCTCAAGCCGGCAGCGAGGACATAGCCGAAAGCATTGATGGATTCCGAGTAGAAAATATCCCCCTGGGTTGTTAAAAGCCTCCTGTCTGTCCAATTGGATACGGGATCATATATCCCTTGCGACGATCTAATCGAAAGCTCCCGCCCTTCAGCAGGTTCTTTGGTAATAATATTTATAACGCCGCCTATGGCAGAGGAACCATACAAAGCTGAAGCAGCTCCTTTAACAACTTCTACCTTTTCAACCGCGGTAAACGGCACGATATCCCATTTAATATCTCCACTATCACCGGGCATTGTCAGCACACCGTCGGTCAATAAAAGTACCCGGCTGCCAGCACCGCGGCTAAAACCAGTGGTTCCACGAATATTGACCTGCCCGCCAATGAAGGTTACTCCGGGTGCATACTTGAGCGCATCCCGAACATCGACGCTATTGCGCTTGCGAATATCCATGGCAGAGATGATACTAATACTATTGGGCGTTTCAGACAAACTCTTGGCTTTACGACTGGCAGTGACCACTATTGCATCCGCCTCCACGAAAGACATTGCCAACTTAAAATCAAGCTTCGCAGGTGAACCCGGAAGGATAGCCACATTATCAATAGTCTGAATTTTATAGCCTATCATGCTGGCCATAACGGAATAGCTGCCGGCTTCAATTCGGCTCAAACTAAACTCACCTTCAAGGCTGGTACTCGTGCCGAGAACCGTATGCCTCAGCTGAACATTTACCCCGGGGAGCGGTAAACCGGTATCAGCATCCGTAACCGTCCCGGTAATTGTACCCGTTCCCTGACTAAAAGAATTGTTGTGAATGCCGCAAATGAAAAATAAAATGATTAGAAAAACGTAGAGAGATTTTAATGTTGGGAGAATAAATTTTGCATTTCCCACTTTCATCGCGTTCCCTTCAATCTTTGATGGTTAATTGACCTGTTTAATCTTGATGAATAGCTACGGAGTATGATGAAAGTCATTTGGGAAGCAAGTTCAAATCCACGGTAATATTTATATCCTGAATATTTTCATTCTTTCCCACGGTCACAGTAGCGGGAGTATTTGAAGTCCCCGGTACAAGATAACTCCCGATAAAAGTTATCTCTGAAAGCGATAAGCCTTTCCCTGCTACTACTGTAATCGTGTAGGTGTTTTCAGGAACAAGCATCTTAAAATCGGCTGTCTCTATATTCAAAGGTAAAATCGCAATACCGCAGGGAATGAGAGGTAAGCTCAGAGGAACTTCAAAAGCCAAAACCGCTGCAAATGTAACATTAGAGGGCCATTCACCGATAAAATTCAGGCTTCCGCTGACCTTGCTTTTAGTTAAGTCAACAAGAATGTCGATGCCATCTACAACGCTATTTTCCGATTCTATGGTTATAGCTTTGGAAATGTCCGGGAAAACGGAGCATGGACTTGCCGGCGCATAAACAGCCAGGAGATTGGAGATATCCCAACTCGTGCCGTTTTCCCGGAAAATTACGGCAATAACTTCGTAGGTGGAGGGGTTAAGGGACAATTGGTAATTTAGCCTAGCAACGCCAACTTGAATCGGATCGCTGAAAACAAATTGCTCTAACGCTCCGGCATCGGCTTGAAAGTTGGCGGCGGCTATTAATCTTGCTTCGGCAACATTGTCCGGCCAGGCTCCATCAAATACAATTTCACCCTTAATGCCATGCTGAACGTGCCGGGAATCCCCAAAATCCAACCCTTCATCGAAATTACATTGAATATAAAAAGAAGTGGTTAAAACCAAGAAAGTAACTTGCCATTTAGTTAAATTCATAGAGGGTCTAGTCTTTTAGTTAAGAGCGGATAGGTAGCTTGTGACAAAACGTTAAAAATTAAGTCAAAATTAAATAAAAATGCAAGTGCTTTCTTGGTACTTTCTTTAATAAAACTTGTATTTTATACTCAAATAACTTAGCTTGCGATACACAATTTTAAAGGTTAAATTTTGCTCTAGTCAAATGAACTCTAGTGAAGAAACAGTTTCTCAAAAACCGATATCAGTTATCAGCGTAGGTGGATATATTGAGTTTACAACTTCCGATGAGCTGGACAAAGTCATCGAAGCACTTGTAAAAACAAAATCCTATAATATTATAGTAGATCTGGAAAATGTGGATTACATAAGCAGTCGGGGCTGGAGTATATTTCTGAGTAAAATTAAAGAAATTCGGGAAAATGAGGGCGACTTAAAACTGATTAAAATGACTTCCGACGTTCTTGAAGTCTTCAAAGTGTTGGAATTTTTTTGGTTTCTAAGCGTTTATGATACAATCGAAGAGGCCATTTCAGATTTTGATCATGGCGTTCCACCTTTATTAGGTGGAGGACAATAAAACAAGCTCGTAAAGTATTAAAGCAAGGTATATTAACAGAGAAAAAAGCAACAGAAATTTTACTCTCAGACGCCCGCCAAAGATCACCCGATTCTTATGAACTAGAAAAATAAGTAAGCAAGTTCCCGTCAGCAGGTATTTTACAATCAAAAACGGGAAGGGCCCGAGTTGTAAAAAGAAATCCATAAATGGATTTAATTCGCGGCCCCCCAAACTAATTAATTTCAAAGTTAAAATCGCGTCTGCCACCGATAGAATCAGGGTGACCAAAACACTTAAAACAGACGAAAAACTGTAGAGATCTACATAAGGCTGGGTCAGACGATCTTCATCTCTGCGGATGTTTTTCCTTTTTCCAAACAGGCTAGGGGTTGTGAGTGGAGAGGTAGGTTTAGATCTGCGACTTTGTTTACGTCGATCGGGTTGAGGTAAATTCTGCATTAAAGAGTGTTAGAGTTTTCCTTCGATGATTTTGTAGATTTCTTCATCTTTAAGCAAACGATTTGAAGACTTCGCTTTCTTAAAAATTGCGTCTATCCAATCTCTTTTCGGTTCTAAATTTCTTTTCTTTAGCCAGTAAATCACGTTTGACTCACCGCTCATTGGCCCAACTTCAATGACCTGCTCGCAGCCAAACCATTCGGCTGGAACTCCGGAATAAACCCGATCTGCTAACCAGGTATCCCCCTTTTTTTCTGCTTTAATAACCGCGGCAGCATGCACACCGGTACCAGTACGAAATGCGTCTTCGCCAATCACCGGGTAGTTTGCTGGAATCGGCACATTCAGGGCCTCGGAAATTTTCTGGCAATAGGTTTTGAGCGACGACAAATCATTATCGATCCAACCGTTTAATTTACAGTTTGCCAAGATCAAGTCGAGCGGCGTATTCCCCACTCTTTCTCCCACCCCAAGCGCACATCCATGTACCCGGTTAACACCGGCCTCAATAGCGGCAAAAGTGTTTGAAATCGCGAAACCACGGTCGCGGTGTCCGTGCCAATCGATCTTTATTTCTTCGCCGGTGGACTCAACTACTTCACGAACAAACGTGACTAAATCCTTAACACCCGTCGGTGTAATATGGCCGACCGTGTCACAAACACAAACACGTTTTGCTCCCGCATTAATAGCAGTGGTGTAAAGCTTTCGAATATCATCCGGATGTGCGCGCACGGTGTCTTCTGTAACGTACATCACTGGCAAACCTTGATTTACGGCAAACTTGACCGCTCTTTCCGTTTGGCGAACCAGGAAATCGATATCCCATCCTTCAGAATACTGGCGAATTGGACTTGAGCCAATGAAGGTGCAAGCCTCAAGTGGCAAGCCGACCTTCTGCGAAATCTCCACAATCGGAATAACATCGGCTTCAACGGTTCTTGCGGCACAATTGCCGGTAATGTTCAGCTTTCCATCAACTATCGCTTTCGCCAACCGGGTCACATCCTCAACCGCTCGTGGCCCCGCCGCCGGTAAACCCAAAGTTGCGGTGTGAATCCCCAGATCATTCATCAAGTGTAAAATTTCAATCTTTTTCTCTATTGGCGGATCGGTTACAGAGGGACATTGCAGGCCGTCCCTGAGCGTTTCGTCGTCAAATTCGATAGGGGGTTCCGGCAGGAATCTGCTTTTATTGTGAAGATTCCAATCGTAGATTAAATCGCTTTCCTTAATCTCTGACATCCAGAAGTACTCCTGAAAAAATTACTACTTCCCTTTAAACAGAGCTTTTCTTTTTTCAATAAAGGCCTGCGTGCCTTCTTTCATGTCTTCAGTTGAAAAACACAGCCCAAACAAGTTAGACTCTAACCGAACTCCCTCGTCTAAGGTTAATTCCAATCCATGGTTGACCGCCTCTAAACAGAGTTTTACAGCTATCGGACCATGGGTCATAATTGTTTTTAGCATTTTTTCTGCCGTGACGATTAGTTCTTCCTGCGGAGTGACTTTGTTGACCAAACCAATTCGGTAGGCCTCTGATGCGTCGATCATATTTCCGGTTAGAACCAGCTCAAGCGCCCTACCCTTGCCAATCAAACGGGGCAAACGTTGCGTGCCGCCATTGCCTGGGATCAGTCCCAGGCTCACTTCCGGCTGGCCGAATTTTGCGTTTTCAGAAGCAATTCGCATGTGACAAGCCATTGCCAGCTCGCAGCCGCCCCCCAGACAAAAACCATTCACCGCAGCGATCACAGGCTTGGGAAAATGCTCAATGAAATGCAAAATCTCCTGACATGCTAATGAAAACTCTTTTGCTCCTACCGGGTCATGGGTGGCGAGTTCGTTAATATCCGCACCGGCAACAAACGACTTTTCCCCGGCGCCGGTAATCATTACACCACCGACTTCCGCATCTTCCTTAACGCGTGAAAACGCCGCTTGTATTTCCTGCATCGTCTGCCAATTGAGTGCGTTCAGCGCTTCAGGACGATTGACAGTTATGGTTGCTATTTTATCTTTGATTTCAAATAGAATATTTTTGTATGCCATTTATTCTCCTCGCATGTAAGAGTTTCGAGTGACATGTCTTTAATTCCGGGTTGAAAACTCCCCAACCCGAAACCCTAAACTTTAAACCCGAAACCCGAAACCCGAAACTTTATATCCCTAAATCATTCGGCACCGGCTTCTCACCCGAGTAGTCGTAAAAACCTTTACCTGATTTTCGTCCGTAGAAGCCGGCTTGCACCATCTTTTTCAAAAGCGGCGGCGGCGCATACTGCTGTTCACGATATTCATCAAACATAATATTGGCAATATAATAAGTCGTATCAAGCCCGACAAAATCAAGCAGGGTCAACGGCCCCATCGGGTGACCGCAGCCAAGGGTCATGCCTTTATCGATGTCTTCAATCGAAGCGACCCCATTTTCGACGGCGCGAATTGCGCCAATCAAGTACGGCACCAAGAGTAGATTAACCACGAAGCCCGAGTTGTCTTTGCAGGCAATCGGCACTTTGCCAACCGATGTTGCAAATTCAAAAGCGGCGTCAAAAGTCTCTTGACTGGTTTGAATGGTGCGAACCACTTCCACTAATTTCATAATTGGCACCGGATTAAAAAAATGCAGTCCGACAAATTTATCCGGTCGTTGCGTAGCTGCGGCCATTTCGATAACGGTCAGGGATGAAGTGTTGCTCGCAAAAATCGTGGCGGCTGAACATACTTTGTCTAAAGTAGCAAACGTTTCCCTTTTTAATTTGATGTCTTCGGTAATGGCTTCAATTATCAAATCACAGTCCTTTAGATCCTCCAATTTCGTGGTACCGCTTAGATTCTTTAAAGTCACTGCCTTTTGTTCGGAAGTCAGTTTACCTTTCGCGACGGACTTAGAGAGAAACCCATCGATTCGAGACAACCCTTTGTCCAGCAATTCCTGAGATATTTCCCGCACGACGGTTTCATAACCCGCTGCGGCCACAACCTGTGCAATGCCGGACCCCATCAATCCGGCGCCGATGACCCCTACCTTTTTAATTGCCATGAATCCTCCAAAAGAAATTTTTAGTTTAAACCGTCCCTAAAAGCATTAACCACGGAAGGTCACTGATTCAATAGAAAATTAAAAAAGAAAGAATCTGCGAAAATCCGTGCAAATCGTGGCCTTAAAAATTCTTAATCTGCAATTTCAAATTGGTTTTTCAAAAAGCCTCAACCACCACAGCCATCCCCTGGCCACCGCCGATACAAGCAGAAGCCAGGCCATACTTTCCACCTCGACGGCGCAGCTCATAAAGAATGGTCAAAGTCAAACGCACTCCGGTTGCGGCCAGCGGATGGCCAATGGCAATCGCGCCGCCATTTACATTGGTTTTTTCTCTATCGAGACCTAACTCTTTTTCGACGGCAAGATACTGCGGTGAAAAAGCTTCGTTGATTTCTACCAGGTCCATTTGCTCGACGGTCAGGTCAGCTTTTTTCAAAGCAATCTTGCTGGAGTCCACCGGACCGATGCCCATGATAGATGGTTCAACGCCAACATTCCCCCAGGAAACAAGCCGCCCAAGAGGCTTTAGTCCACGCTCTTCCGCTTTCGCCATCGAAGTCAAAACCAAAGCTGCTGCTCCATCTACAATCCCGCTTGCGTTGCCAGCCGAAACCGTACCGTCTTTCTTAAAATAAGCCGTCAGGTTGGCCAACCCTTCCAAAGTCGTCTCCGGACGCATATGTTCATCTTTTTCAAAAAGGGTGGTCCCTTTTCTGCTTTTCAGCTCGACCGGCACAATTTCTTCTGCCATCCGTCCGGAATCCCAGGCTTCCTTTGCCCGCATTTGACTGGTGTGGGCAAAAATATCTGTCTCCTCGCGAGAAATACCGTGCTGGTCGGCGAGATTTTCTGCGGTCATGGCCATCTGACAATCGCAGTATGGATCGGACAACGCCTCCCACAAATAATCTTCCATCTTCCCTTGATTCAATTTAAGCCCCCACCGGGCGCCGCGAATAACATGGGGCGCCTGACTCATACTTTCAGTTCCGCCGGCTAAAGCAAAGTCAGCTTCATCAAGCTTGATCATCCTGGCGCCCTGGACAATCGCTTCGAATCCGGAACCGCAAAGACGGTTCACTGTCAATGCCGGGACGGGCACGGGTACGCCGCTCTTCAGACCAATGTGCCGGGCCATATAAATCGCATCTGCGGAAGTTTGCAGCACGTTTCCAAAAATAACATGGTTTATGTCGTCCGGCCTGACGCCGGACTTCTCAAGTGCGCCCTTGGCGGCAATGGTACCCAAATCGATGGCACTCAATCCTTTCAAAGCGCCGCCAAAAGTTCCAAAAGCAGTTCTGACACCCGCCAAAAAAACAACATCATTTGCACTCATTCAAAACTCCTGTATAATCTATCTTCAAATCCAATTCTGACCGGGTTTGACCCGGTCAGAATTGGATAGTCTATTTCCCAAGCCGACTTCTTACATAATTAACCATGCCGCCCATGTTCACAATTTCCTGCATCGTCTCCGGAAACGGGGCGCCTTGAAAAGTTTGCTTCTTCGTTTTATTAAAAATCTTACCCGACTCAAGATCGATTTCCAGGATATCATCAGCATCCGTTCCGGCGACTGCTTCGGGGCACTCAAGAATGGGCAGGCCGATATTTATGGCATTCCGGTAAAAGATTCTCGCAAAGTAATTGGCGACCACACAACCCACTTTCACGCCTTTAATTGCGATCGGCGCGTTTTCCCGGGAACTGCCGCAGCCAAAGTTATCCTCAGCCATCAAAATATCGCCCGGTTGAACTTTATTCACAAACTCCTTATCCAAATCCTCAAGGCAGTGTGCGGCCAAGTATTCTTCTTTGATACTGACGCAATGACGCGCTGGAATAATCACATCCGTATCGACATTGTTGCCGTATTTATGTACTTTTCCTTTGATTGTAATGCTCAAG
>SMXC01000111.1 GCA_004356825.1 Caldithrix sp. | reverse complement strand
TTTTGCGGGATTCAGTATGTCTTTATCCTAATTTCAATGTACCCGTAAAAGGATGGTATTCATAGAATTGTTCCTGGTTTTGAAGAAAATCTTTCTTTTTTTCTTCTCTGCGTTATCTTTGCGCCTTTGCGTGATATTTTTTCTTTGTGGGATTTGAATTTTCATTTCTTGCCAACAAATGGCAGAAAATTACTTGTCAGTTACTAACAAATTTTAACAATAAGAATTTCAAAAATCCACTACAAACTCTCGATTCTGAAGGAGGTCTGTGACTATGGCACGATTATCATGTGCAATTGAAAACATAAAAGAGATCTACTCCGTTGTTGTTATTGGTTCCGGATATGGCGGCGGGACTGCGGCTTCAAGATTAGCAAGGGCCGGGCAACATGTTTGCGTTTTGAGACAGGTCAAGAATTTTTCCCCGGAGATTCCCCCGATAAAATCTTGGAAGCCAGAAAGGAGCTTCAGATTGATACTCCGCCTAAAGGTTGAACACCCTATTTACAGAACTCTATAAATTAAAATTAATGGAGGGAAAAAATGAATATTGAATGGGGCCGATCTTAGGATTTCGCGGTATTAAAAACAACAAATGGTATGTATGTGCTCTGATTGCGGTAAAGGGGAACGAAACCCCGAAACTCACCTCAGGGGGCGCTTCCCCTGCTGTCAATAATTTGTACTCCTATGGCAATCGGAAAATTTGGCGATTCGAATGGTCCGTCGATCAAACGATAAAGAGCAAGCTGTTGAATATTCCATATCTTTAACTTTTAATGATAGAATGTTGAACTTATTTAGGATCGATGGTTTGATTCTGTCTTCCCTTTTAGCCACTCAGCATTGCTCGCTCCAAGAAGATTTGTGAAGGAAATAAAAATAAATTGCGTTGGAACATTGATTCATTCGCTGTATTTCTTTGAGACGCACAAACAATTGTCAAATGATCGTGGAAGATAAACTGAAAGATTACTCTAAAACAAGATCGGCACATGGAAAGTGATTTGAATGAACGAACTAATTAGGAGGTGAGGGATGAAAGCCTTTGTTACCACCATAATCTTTACCCTAGCAATAGTAACTGCTGGAAAGAATGTTTATGCGCAGCTTACTACTATTCCTGTTTCAATGTCACCGAAAGAAATCCCGGACCTCCCAACCCTGGTGGTTCATGGTGACTTCGGTTTTTTTAACCATAACCTTGGTGATTTCAAATCGGTTGCCGGGCGCCTGGTTTGGAATCCAGCACGATTTAGCCTCTTGGTTGGAGCAGGCGTCTTGCTTTCAGAAAAAGATCAATTGGACGACGGATTTACTGTTGGAACAGCACTTGGATATGACGTCCGACCCGGCACTGAATTTCCCTGGAAGGCAATTATCCAGATCAAGGGGGGAATCGGCTACACAAAAATTGCCGAATTTAAACAATGGGACTTTCCTTTCTCTCTTGGCGTCGGTCTTTTTGCGCCCCCACCGGGTTTCAACGTGAAATTATGGGGAGCTCCCCGGCTGCACCTCCGAATTTCGGATGAACCCGGTGGAGGAAACTCGTCAGACCTGGGCGTTGGGGTGTCCGTGGGTCTGGCTTTAACCTTGGACACTGGTCCCGGTTTTCACCTGGACGGTGAGTGGTTAAAAATACAGGGGCACAGTGAATTCGCCTTTGTAGGCGGCCTGCATTGGGACTTTGTCTTGTTTTAACGCGAATAGCCTTAATTTCATAACAACTGGAGAAAACTTAATGGCCAAAAAAAATCCGGAATACGGGACTCTAATTCTAGAGAAAACATCGCGTGAAGTTTCGCTCAACGTTAGCAACCGAAAAGTGGCTGATGTAGTCGCGGAATTCAAACGTATCTCCATTCACGGCGACCATCTCGCCGCAAATGACGGCGAACTCTTCGAAGACAAACGAAGGTTTCGCTACACACATGTGAACCGCCGTCGCTTCAACCTGGCTGTGAACCATTTCCAGGGTTTGCAGCGCTTACGATCTGGTAAATATTTGGCCATTTCGGGAGCCGATTTTACCGAGCCTACATCGCATATCTTTGTTATCAAGATGGGGAGCCGAAAAGCCCGAGGGGCCTGGGGATCCAACTTGCTGTTTTCTAAACGGCCTAAAGCCAGCGATAACCTTGTCAAGACCATACCGCTTAACAGGAAGTTTCCACATGGGGGAGGAATGAGCGCCGTTGGGGATATCCTTGCCGTACCACTTGAAGGGGACAACGAATCAAAAATTGTTTTTCTTAATATGGCAGACCCGGAGGATCCAACACAACTGGATTGCGATATCCAACGTCCGAAGATTGCAAAAGCCGGTGCTGTTGCGTTTGCCAAACTTTTGAATGGCAAATTCGTGTGTGGTGTGTGGCGTGAAGTGAAGAAAAAGCCTGTTGGACGTTTGGATTTTTATATATCCGAAACAACGGATCTTCGGGACGGGTTCGGGAAAAGTCAAGCTGGGAGTAAAGAAACTAGAAATGTGGCGACTTGGAGTTACGGTGATATGAAGTTTTCGAATTCAGCGGATGACCGGGGTCCGGGATATCAAAGCATTAACTTCATCGAGCCGATCAATAAGGATGCCGGCAACGGCGTAACGCGTTTGTATATGATAGCGACTGAAAATGGCTCTGACTTATCGCCACTTCAAGGAGGGCCGGATCTCGTCGACCTTATTGAGGTCCTGATCCCGGAAGATATATCCAATGCACCGGGCAAAATACCAACCCTCACCAAGCTCGACACCAAACAGTTCTTTTGCAACCGGGAATACTGCAATCTCGATGCGGGCGGAGGAATCTATGTTGATCCTGTTTCCGGATTCAGCCTTTATTCCTGCTATCATTGGCGCAGCGACGATATGATAAAACTTTCCGAATTTCGTGCAGAACCGGACCCTAAATCCGAAGTTGCAAACATCGACAATGCCTGGATTAACCTCTATGAAGATCGTGATTTTGGCGGTCGCTGTCTCAGTGTTCTCGGGCGGAGAGAATCCACACTTCCGGATTATGGCAAGCTGTTTGTTCAAGGCGGTGGCTTTGATAACAAAGTGTCCTCCGTCAAGTACCAAATACCGCAAGGGTTCACTTATCGATTGTACCAAAAAAAATCTTTTGCTGGTGAGCAACAAGGTCAGGACGTCATCGATCTCAACGGCACCGGTAAAATTCAGAAAATTAGTAATCTCAAGGCTAAATTCCCTAACCTTGAAAATAAGATTTCGTCTTCTCAATATGTCTAAATAGTTGTTGCATAACAGCTTTGCTAATATAGTTCTAAGGGTCGATGATATATGACAAATTCCATTTGACGCGAATGAGAATAAGGAAATAAATCTTCATTGACGATGTCTACTACGTTATGGGTCCTATATTGTTTACACTAAGGGGCAGGCCGAGCGGCTAGGCAGGCTGGAAATGCTCATCCTTCCCTGGTGCATAATAAAATCCCCCAAGTCGACTGTAGTCCGATTGTTCATGGCCGGGTTGAGCATAGCTATTATTTATGGGTTACGGTTAACGACGATATTCGGTTAGCATTGGAGAACCGGAATTTGACGCTACTTCGGGTCACCGTAAGCGGCGAGGAAATTCAATTGAATGGGTTCTAACCCACATCGAACGAGAGGCTGAGAAGAATCCACTACAAACTATTAAACTGCTCAGCGGCATAGATGATACCTTCTATGCATTGACCGAGGGTGGGCGCTGGTGGAATATTTGAAGAAGCAATGAGCTAAATATCGAGGGAAAGAAATTTGACGATGCTTTGCGTCGCCGTAAGCAGCGAGGGCATTCTAATGAATGGGTTCTAGCCTTGGCACTAAAAATATACTTTGAAAAATTATGTACGATTGATTATATTCTGGGATTTGATGCCACAGGATTAATACTTAAGGAGACAATACGGCTTACCAATTCAGAAATCGGGTATTTGAGGGCGGGGGGGTAAAGGAATTGCGTACGTTGGTGCTATGGAGGTCTTGCAGTAAGAAGGCATTCTACCACAGATTCAAAGATGCGGGGGAACATCGGCAGGGGCAATCAATGCCACTTTGTTTGCTCTCGGCTATTCCACCCAAGAGACGAGGACAATCTTGAGAAAGCTCAAATTTAACCAGTTTCTGGATGACAGCTGGGGAATCATACGGGATTCCAAGCGCCTGATCAATAAATTTGGCTGGTACAAGGGGGACTTCTTTCATAAGTGGGTTCGTGATCATGTTGAGAAAAACTCGGCAATGGCAATGCAACTTTTCGTGACCTCGCGCAAGAAGAAGGAGCTGGAAGATTCGGGTCGAACCGGCGCGGAGAACTACTTCAAGTGGTTCAATAAGAAAGGAAGCAAACCGTTTAACCATAAATCAACACCTAGCACCGATGCATCTCTCTAATGGGGAACCCGTAAGCCACAATGAAAAATAGAACTAAAAAATGTTAATCTGTGAGAAAATAACAACTCTTTTTATCCATCTAGTAGTGAGACTATCTTAAAAGCTAAATAATACAGATTAAAACATACGAGGAGATTATAAATGTTGGCGAAACGACACTATTTATGGACCTGCTGCGCATTTGGTTTGTTGGTATTTGCAATGACCCTTCCTGTTGGAGCCCAGTCTGGAGACGAAAGCAGAGAGCCTCTGAGAATAACACCCACATTTTTTCTGCCGGTCGAGATCGGAGATGGAGCAATTTTTGTTGATCGAAAACCCCAAGTATACACAGCGTCGTTACGCATCCACCCGACCGTTGGGATTGGCTCTGAAAGAAAGCTTCGAATTGGCGCCACCGGGGCTTTACAGTACTTCAGCCCGGATCTTGAGCTTATGGGCGGCGTCAGGATTTCTTATCAATTTTTGGATGCTTTTAACATCGGTGGCGCCAGCGCCGGACTACACCTCGCGGCCGAGGGGCTGGTTGGAACGAACAACCGAAAGACAGCAGGCGGGGCGTTGATTGGTGACGGCTTCGGGGCTGTACAATTTACCGCCAGAATTGCCCGGGAACTCGAAGCCGATTTCTGGCTGTTCGAGCTCTCGGTGGGCACGGACCTGGCTTTCTGGTTTCGTGGGCCAGCGAAACGTCCGGAGACGCAACGCCCCATTCTTTACCCGGACCTGGAAGGGTACTTTCGCATGATAGCCGTACGAATGGCACGTGAGGCCAGCTGGCTCCTTGATGAGGATTCTCAAGAACAACTTCATAAGGCGAAGGCAGTCATCGACGATGCGGCGAGACTGCCTAACGTGGATGCACTCAAAGACTTTTTGCAAAACCAGACTCTCTTTCGTCTCACTCAGACAGTTCAACGGACGATTAATGGCGCTAACCGTCGGGCTGAGATCGAGAATGTGCCGATTCCTGACCTGAATGAAGCTGACAACCAGCGTGACCTCGTGAACGCACTCATCCAGGG
>SMXC01000110.1 GCA_004356825.1 Caldithrix sp. | reverse complement strand
GGGCAGGTATGAGCCGTTGACTCGTGACCTGTATGAGCTGGCGAAGCTTCTTTGCCCAGATATTGTTCAGGATGGTCTCGGAACTTGTGCAGGCAATGTTCACTGCAAAAGTGATGAGACTGTCCATTATATTCGCTGTGATGTTTGGAATCTTTCGAAACATCCATGCCACACACCGGATCTTTTAATGGTTCAACTTGTTTATTCATCTCTCCTCTCCTTGCTTAGGCACTTGTTGGCTCCACGGTTTTGTGGAGAAACTCCGTTAAGTTATGAAATGAATACACAACATGAAACCCCTTGTCTGGTTCAGACGCTCTCCGGCCTGATGCAACAGGCTTCATGGTCAAGAACAGCGCCCTCATTTGGTATGATACCTTCTAAACGTTTGATGCAAAAATCCGGATCCTTCCCGAACACTTCTGCACAATATGGACAACTGGTGATTGAAGTTCTTAACCGTCAAGGCTAGCAGGCTCGCTTTTTTCTTCATAATCTACTCTTTTTTCGAGTCATTGTTCATAGATGAAATATTTATTTGATGCCACTTCCGTATTAACTCACTGGCATAGTTTCCTTGCTCGTCCTGCCAAAATGTCCCGCCTCGAGTAGATGAGTTTGATGATTCGGAAAATGCTTTTTAAATCGCTCTAATTGGTCTTGGCCATTAATCGATATCATCGGGGCAACATGATTTCAGAAGTTCCGGATCTAATTTGGCGACTCCTTCTGCAATTTCCTCACTCGTGTAGCGCGGCGTGATGTGTTGTGGGCAATTCCAATCATAGGCCTGGATTTTGAAAATGATCAGGCGTTCAATATGAGCCTCATAGCCGGGCATCTTTAGGGTTTGTAACAATTCCGCATTCTGCTCAGCATCGATCACTTCCGATTCAGCCCATATTTTCAGACGTTTTTGAGCCGGATAGTCCATAAAAAATAGAGACGCCTTGCGGCTTGAATTCATATTACCAACGCTGATATATTGCATGTTGCCCCGAAAATCAGCATAGCCCAGCGTTGTCTTATCAATTATTTTTAGAAATCCTCTTGGACCGCCTCGGTATTGCACATAGGGCCAGCCATTCTCGCCAACGGTGGCCATGTAAAAACTCTCCCGTGATTCAATAAAAGGAATTTCGCGCTCTGTCAAAACGAATTGGTCACCCGAGGTTTCCATGCGAGCGTATGATTTACGTGAGCCATACTGTTCCTGGACTTTTTTAACACTATCGGTGAAGGCTAATTTGGTGAAGTTTTGATTCATAATTTATTATCCCTATTTTATTTTTATTCAACATGTATCTAATAGATCTTCAATGAGCCGTTTTTCAGCGTTCTCGTCTGAGCAGCCGGGCAAAAATCATGACATGAGTTACCAGGAGCAGGGGCACCACAAATGTCGGGATGTACCAGGTCGTCCCCAAATGTGGTACAGCATCCGCTTGGCGCAGTGCATTTAGAAGGTCCGCCGTGCCGACAATGTTGAACAGCCAAACCAATGGCAGCGCCAGGCCCCAACCTCTTCGAAGAGCTAGCAGAGACAGTAATGCGAGCAGGCCGCTGACAAGATCCCCATAGGCAGCCGGAAAGGCAAAAGAGCTCGGCAAAGGTTGGGCAACCAGGCCTGAGACCAAAAACGCTAACCCAATATGCCGAAATGCGTGGGGAAAGATCAGCGCAATCAATGCCAAGTGGATCGGTTTTTCTGCCAGCCATGGCGCCACGTACCACTTCGCCATGAGAGTATACACAATAAGGCTCAAGACAAGCTGTAAACCAAAAATTGCCAGAGTATCCAAAAGGTCACCTCCAATGGGTTATTTATCCCTGCGGTTTCAAACGTCATTTGTTATGATGCAGCATCTTTACTCATAGCTCAGGTGCTCGCTGCCACCAGAAGTAAAGGCAGCAGATCTTGATTTCTTGTTTTGCACTAGTTTCCATTTCTTCTTGTTTTGATTATCACTTTTGAGTCCTATACTGCTGATTCGGTTCGGCATATTCGACAAATGACATTTTTTGACAGGCCTGAATCACCTCTTGCAGGCTTTTTTTCGAGGTGATTTTGAAGACCCTCAAATTTAATTCCGGGATCGTCTTTATCTGCTGTAGTCCTATTTCTGCTTGCATAGCATTTACTTGAGAGTCTTCAACTCCAACTTTGAACTTGACCAGTATCTCCTGCGAGAATTCTGCCTCTGCCAATGCAATGACATGGGTGCTCAAAAACTGACGCATGTAGTCAGCGATGACTTGTCCGTCTTCTTCCAGGGCGAAGTGGCCCGTGTCCAGCAAATGAAATTCCAAATTCTTCAGGTCACGCTTGTAAGGGTGAGCGCCTGCCGCGGGAAAGATTTCGTCGTTCTTACCCCATACGATCAGTGTTGGTGGCTGATATTTGCGAAAGTAAGCCTGCCACTGAGGATAAAGTGGCGGATTTGAGCCATAACTATAGAATAACTGGAGCTGAATTTCCTGGTTTCCTGGACGATCCAGGAGCCTTTGATCCTCGTTCCAGGTATCCGGGCTTATCGTTTCAGTGTTGCGAATACCATTCGTATACTGCCACTTGGTCGCACCAATCGTGAAGAGAAAGCGCAGCGCCTCTTCGTTGGCCATGGTTTCTTTTTTGTAGGCGGCCTTGACGTTTTTCCACCAGGCGTTATCCAACCCCTTATTGTACGCCTTGCGGCTTTTCCAGTAGGCCTTGATCGGCTCCCAAAAATTATTATCGATGCCCTCGTCGTAGGCATTGCCGTTCTGGATAATGAGCGCGTCCACCCGTTCGGGATGCGCAACTGCCAGGCGGAAGCCGACCGGTGCGCCGTAATCCATCAGGTACAGGCTGTATTTCTGAATACCGAGCTTGCCGATGAATTTCTCGATGATTTCGGCCATGTGGTCAAACGTGTACTCGAATTCATCTACCTTCGGCATCGAGCTGTTGCCGTAGCCCGGATAATCAGGCGCCACAAGGTGATACTTGTCCGCCAGCGCCGGAATCAGGTTGCGGAACATGTGCGACGAAGTTGGGAATCCGTGCAGCAACAGAATCGTGGGTGCACCCTCCGGACCGGCTTCGCGGTAAAATATGTCCTGCCCTTCAATTTTGATGGTTTTGTGAAGCGTGGGGTAAGCCTGCTGCGCATCGGCTTTAGTGGTGAACAAGCCTATAATGTTTATCGTGAGGACAGCGATGAGCACGATGATTCTTTTCAGATTAAATCTTAAATAGTTCATGGTAGCTCTCCTTAATTTTAATGAATAATATTTGACTTCTTAAGTTGGCGACACCGACGCCGCTTTTTTGCGGTTGAAACCGATGCGTATCATTCACTATGAAGGACGCGCTTTCCTTTCTTTTTCGCGTTCTTGTGCTTTATCACGTAGAGGTCGACCTTTATCAGGAGTTGGATCTTTGACAAATCCATGTATTACTCGTCCCTCATGATCTTCCGGAAGATACTCAGTTATGGGAAGCCCTTCTTTGTTGACGAAGAGCAGGCAATGGCAATACTTGTAGATTTGCATATCATCACATGCACAAATCCAGGTTCGATGCTTCACCTCTGCTTCTTTGTCAGGATAGAATCGACATGGGCATAGAGGCCTCCCTAGAGTGAGATTATTATTAGCAAGCCCATTTATAACTGCTTCGGTCACCTTTTTGTCCGGATGGGTTGTGGTGCCCGACTTTGCGCAGTATTTGTCAACGAATTTTCTCATGCGCCGAGTGCTTTCTTCCATAGAATTTAACATCATATCCTCCCACTTTGGTGTTTGATATTTAAATAAATCAGGAACCCCATCTCTGCATTAAAGTTTTCTGGTGGATTTTAAGTCTGTACTCCAGGCGCCACCTCCGTGCCAAAAAACATAGGCGCCTGCCGCAATCAGGGCCAACGGGATGACAGGAGCTTCCGGCTGCAATGGAAACAGCGATGAATCATGAACCGTCAGGTGAACGTAGGTTGCAACCGTCATCATAAAAAACAATACTAGGCTTCCCAATCGGGAAAAGAAGCCGGATATCAGAAGCAAGCCGGTAATGATTTCAGCAAAAGGCACAAACCATAAATTGAAACTGTGGAATGGAATATGCGCAGCACTTAGCTGCCCGGACCAGGCGTTCCAAAGCATGGGTACAAGAAGTTTCATGACTCCGGTGGAAAGGATGATAATTCCGATCATGATACGAATCACTCCCGCTGTTTTGTCCTGTTTTGTGTCGCGAATTTTCTCTAAAATGTGTTCCATTTCGGCCTCCTCTGATTATTTTAAAAGCCCTTGTTTCATAAAGCCATTTGTGGCAGCATATTTTTTTAAAGAACGCGCTAACATTTTACGGCCGCGACTCAACCGGGACATCACGGTGCCTTGCGGACAATCAAGCGCAGCAGCAATCTCCTTGTACTTGAGGCTGCAAACATCGCATAGGATTACGACAATGCGATATTCCTCTGGCAGCCTGTCCAGGGCAGCGGTAATCGTATCGTCAAAAAGCTCATCATAATTTTCAGTAAAACCGAACCCTCGATTCCTATCAAATTCACTTGTATCCTCTTTCGGAAAAGTCGCACAGGTCGTTTCGAAATCCACTCTTTCCGGCATCCTTTTTTTGGATCGATACTCCGTGTTAAAGTTGTTAGTAAGAATGCGAAACATCCAGGCATTAAAGTTCGTTCCAGATTCAAACCGATGAAAGAATCGATAGGCTTTTAAGTAAGTAGTCTGCGTTAAGTCTTCCGCATCGAGTTGATCCATGGTCATTCTGAGCGCCGTACCGTAGAGGCTATCCATCAGAGGAAACGCCAGGTTCTCGAATTGCTGCGGCATGCTTGAACTCACATCTGCAACGGATTGGTTTAAGGATTTTTGCATGGTCCTTCCTTATCAAAAGAGTGTATTCATTTCATAAAAAATCAGAAAGGCAGGCTGATGCCGCCGGTGAACACTAAGCCATCCTGCCCGATGGCGCCATTCGCAATAAAGCCGATGTTGGGTCTGTTCAATACCCGCATGCTCAAACCAGGATTGAAATTAAAGTCACCTTCAAAATCCGTGCTGTTAAATACCTGGCCAAAATCCAAAAAAGGTGCAATTTCCAAATCCATGGAGAATCCCATGATAACTTTGTGCATGGCCTGGAAGCGAAGTTCCACGCTCCCAAACACTGAATGTTGGCCGTAGAACCGTCCCACTTCAAAGGCTCGAAGCGAAGCTTCGCCTCCCAAAGCAGCCTGGTCGAAAAAAGGGAGATTCTC
>SMXC01000109.1 GCA_004356825.1 Caldithrix sp. | reverse complement strand
TCTGTTTTTCTTCAGTCAAATGTCCTCCTTTTCTCAAATAAGGTAGTTGTCCAAAAACAGAACTACCTGAAAATGAAATTTAACAAAATTAAACCGACCTTTGCAAGTTAATGAGCTAAAATATTTTGGTAAAGCTAAGTCAATCAGCTCAAAAAAAATATTGACTTGTGCTCACATTTGTTATTGACTTTTCATATTTCTTTTTTTACATTGTCTCGCTTTTCAAGTAATAACCTTTTCACAAAATTTCAGGAGATCACAAAATGAAAAAAATACTTGTCGTATTACTTGCCTTAACGGTTTGTATCGCCATGCCACTAATGGCGCAGGACAAAGAGGTAGCGAAAAAGGAAGATATGGCTGCCATGCATGCACCCCCGCCCCCGCTCGATAACGAGTACCTGAGCTGGATGGTTGGCGAATGGAAGGGTTGGTCTGAAGGAGCGATGGGAAAATCTGAAGACTGGATGAAGTGTACAATGGATTTCGGCGGTCAGTTCATGATGACAGAATACAAAGCCGACTCACCCATGGGTGAGTGGACTGGCGGCGGCGCTTACACTTTGAACCAAGAAGGTGAAATAGTGGCATTTTGGATCGATAGTCGTCGTACCATGGCTACAGGTAAAGGCACGCTTGACGGCGATACCATGACCGTACACTGGGAAAGCAAAATGGGCAACGGGACTCGCATCACAACAAAAATCAGTGATGATAAATTTGTTGTTACTTCCAAAATGGAGATGGGTGGTCAAGTGATGGAAAGCAAGTCAGAAATGACCCGCGTCAAAGAAATGACCGAGAAAAACTAATTCATTTTTGAAAGAATCTAATTCAAGGCCGGAGTTTTCCGGCCTTTTTTATTTAATCACGACTACTTATTTTCGGATCTACAGGGACGGAGGAAACAAATGAAGCGCGCCTTGCTTACGGTTACCTTACTCTTCTCAATTTACTGTTTTGGCAATACACAAACCCCGAAGTCACTCCCAACGATTAAAGAAAAAACCGGCGACATGAAAAAATACTCCGGGTTCTTTGATTTTTACTGGGAAGAAAAAACCGGCAAAATCTGGCTCGAGATCGACAAGTGGAACGAAGAATTTCTTTATATCAACTCACTATCTGCCGGTGTCGGTTCCAATGATATCGGATTAGATCGCAGCCAATTGGGCGGCAGCCGGATCGTGAGGTTTGAGCGGGTCGGGCCGAAAGTGCTGATGATTCAGCCCAACTACTCTTACCGCGCAATGACTAACAATCAAGCCGAACGCAGATCCGTCAAAGATGCTTTTGCCGAGTCCGTTCTCTGGGGATTCGAAGTTGCCGCGAAAAAAAAAGAAAAGGTTCTCGTTGATGCCAGTAAATTCTATCTGCGGGACGCGCACGATGTTAGTGGCCGTCTTAAAGGCAGAAAACAAGGCGATTACAAACTCGATAATTCTCGATCAGCATTTTATTTGGCGCGGACAAAAAACTTCACCAAAAACTCAGAAGTTGAGGTGACCCTCACATTTGTTGGCGAGCCCAAGGGAAGGTTTGTCCGGCAGGTTGTGCCAAATCCACAAGCAATTACGGTACGCCAGCACCACTCATTTGTTGAGCTGCCGGATGATGGTTACGAGCCTCGCGCCCATGATCCGCGGGCCGGTTTTGGTGGAATTAGTTATCAGGACTACGCCACACCAATTTCAGAGCCTCTGCTCAAACGCTTTATTTCCCGCCATCGCTTGCAAAAAAAGAACCCGAAAGCTGCAGTCAGCGCGGCAGTTGAGCCTATCGTTTACTACGTCGATTCCGCCACACCTGAGCCGATTCGGTCCGCGCTTGTCGACGGCGCCAAATGGTGGAACCAGGCCTTTGAGGCTGCCGGATACAAAGATGCCTTTCAAGTAAAAATTTTGCCCGAAGACGCAGACCCAATGGACATTCGTTACAACGTTATTAACTGGGTGCACCGGTCTACCCGTGGCTGGTCGTACGGCAGCAGCGTGCGGGACCCACGAACGGGCGAGATTATCAAAGGGCACGTCTTGCTGGGATCGCTGCGAGTGCGGCAGGATTTTCTCATTGCCCAGGGATTGCTGGCGCCTTATGAAGAAGGCAAACCGGTCTCGCCAATTATGCAGGAAATGGCCCTGGCCAGATTGCGTCAGCTTTCCGCACATGAGGTTGGCCACACCCTCGGCATAGCGCACAACTTTGCGGCCAGTGTCTCCAACCGGGCTTCAGTGATGGATTATCCACACCCATTCATTAAAATAAAAGACGATGGCTCTTTCGACTTTTCAGAAGCCTATGACGCTGGCATCGGCGAGTGGGATAAAGTAACCATTGCTTATGGTTATCAGGATTTTCCCGACGATGTTAATGAAAAAGAGGGCCTGCGCCAAATCATACAAAAGTCGATCTCCGACGGCTTGATTTTTATCTCCGATCAAGACGCCCGGCCGGCCGGAGGCGCGCACCCGACTGCCCATCTTTGGGACAACGGCCCCAACGCCGCGGACGAATTGAATCGGGTGATGAAGGTGCGTGCGCTCGCCTTGAGTCGATTTTCAGAAAACAATATCCGGCAGCATGTGCCTTTGGCAAACTTGGAAGAAGTGTTGGTGCCGATTTACCTCTTCCACCGCTACCAGATCGATGCGGCCTCTAAATTGCTGGGTGGTTTGTACTATACGTACTCGGTTAGAGGGGATGGGCAAACGGTGACGAAAATGGTACCGGCAGCCGACCAACGCAAAGCCCTCGACGCTTTGCTCGGCACCCTCACCCCCGAGGCTCTTGCTCTGCCGGAAAAAGTTTTAAACCTGATTCCGCCGCGGGCATTCGGCATGCGCCGTGGGCGTGAGAATTTTAATATTCGCACCGGTCTGACTTTTGACCCTTTGGCAGCCGCCGAAACTGCCGCGAACATCGCCGTAGAATTCATTCTTCATCCGGCGCGGGCCGCCCGGCTGGTGGAATATCACGCACGGGACAATAAATATCCAGGCTTTATTGAAGTAGTAGACAAACTTATTTCCTCCGTGTGGAAAGCGCCCGCCGGCGCCGGCTACCATGCTGAAATTCGCCGGGTTGTGGGCACTCTGATTTTACGCCAAATGATGATTTTAGCGGCAAATGAGACTGCAGCCAATCAAGTACGTGCGATTGCTTCCCTTAAGCTGCAACACTTGGGAAACTGGTTGTCTCAGCAATTAGAAAAGACCACAGATGAAAGTCAGTTAGCCCACTTTGAATATGCACTCGGGCAGATTCGGCGGTTCCAGGAAGACCCGGAAGAAATGAATTTAAGTAAACCGGTTTCTCCGCCGGCAGGGTCACCGATTGGAATGGGGAATCTTGGTAATCATAACTTTCGATGTGGCTGGGAATAACATTTATTACAACAATTGAAATTTACCTTAAATTTTCTTAGGTTATTCAAAACAAAATAAATTTCTTTTTTGGAGGGTTCACATGGCAAAAAAAAGAGGCTGGTTGATTTTTTTCATCCTCTTCGGCGTGTTTGTTTTTATCGGGCTGATGTTCATTTTTGGAATTATGACGGCCCTGGAAAACAGGCCGGTTGTGCGAAACGATACTGTTCTGGAGTTTAATTTATCCGGGTTGATCACGGAACACTTCCCACGCGATGCGTTTGGCAGAGAATTCGAAGGTGCAAACTTGCAGATGCACGACATTCGCAAAGCATTGGCGATGGCTAAAGTCGATGAAAGAATTCGGGGAATTTACCTGCGGGTAAGCTCGCCTCAAATCGGCTGGGCAAAATCTCAGGAACTCAGAGATTTGCTGTTTGATTTTAAAGAGAGTGGAAAATTCGTAACCGCGTTTATGGAGTCCTGCAACGAAAAGTCTTACTACATTGCTATTGCCGCAGACGAAATTTATCTCCAGCCACACTCGTTTGCAGAATTTAACGGCTTCGCTGCGGAAATTCCTTTTTTAAAACGGATGTTCAATAAAGTGGGGGCAGAACCGCAGGTAGAAAACATCGGCAAATATAAAAGCGCCGGTGATATTTACAAGAGAGACTCCATGACTCCTGCTCATCGCGAAGTAACCCAGGCTCTTCTGGACGATATATTCGAAGAGTTTACTCAAGCTGTTATCCGGGAACGCGGCATCGACAAAGAAGAATTTATGGCAGCCATAAACCAGGGAATCTATGACTCCGAAGGGGCACTGGAATTGAATCTGGTTGACACTCTGATTTATGAGACGGAAGTGATTGATTTACTCAAGAAAAAAGTTTTCGGCGAAAACAGCGAAGATAAAGATTTGCGGGTTATGAGCCTGCCAAGATATGCCAAGATTCCATACGCTGAAGTCGGGTTGGACGGCGGCAGTAAAGTCGCTTTGATCTATGCGATCGGCACAATAGTTTCCGGATCAGGAGGTCATGATCCAGTAATGGGCAGGAATATGGGATCCAGATCTATTATCCGTTATTTGCGCTCTGCAAAGAAGGACATAAGTATAAAGGCCATCGTTATTCGCGTTGACAGTCCGGGTGGCAGCAGTCTTGCTTCGGACGAGATTTGGTCAGAAATTAACAGCGTCCGAAAAATCAAACCGGTGGTCATTTCAATGTCGGACGTCGCTGCGTCAGGCGGATATTGGATTGCCATGGATGCGGATGCCATCGTCGCCCAGCCGCTTACAATTACCGGATCAATTGGCGTCGTGTTCACTCTCTTCGATTTATCCGGAACTTATGATAAACTCGGCATTGATTGGGAGACCGTGAAAAAGGGCGCTCACGCCGACATGTTAACAGATAAAAGGGCGATGACGGATGCTGAATGGCAAACATTCAAAAAGCTCACCCGGGACGTCTACGACGTTTTCGTTCAGAAAGTCGCTGACGGCCGCAACAAGAGCTGGGATGAAATTGATGAAATTGCCCAGGGCCGAATTTGGACAGGCCAAGAAGCACTGAATCTTGGACTCGTGGACTCGCTCGGCGGCCTGAACATCGCCTTACAAATTGCAAAAGAGAAAGCCGGAATTGCCCGGGAGACACAAACCCAGTGGCTTGTCTATCCCCAGCCCAAAGGATTACTTGAATCTGTTTTTGACAGATTGAGTATTCGCGCGGCCGGTTTACTCTCGCAAAGCAATCACGACTTAGCTTTAATTAAAACACTACCGCCCGAAACGAAATCGATTCTCAAACGGATTGCAGTGATGCGCCGGGTCAGAGGCGGTGAAATCATGGCAGTTGCGCCTTTTATACCTGAAATTAACTGAATTAGGCTGCAAGTTGTTCGATTTTACGTAGCAATATGGCACCCCCATTGGGGTTTTGAGATTTTGGATGGACATTTTTTTACAAATATTCCACGCCTACGACCTTGGTCAACAACCCTGCCTGGCTCTTTTACCAGATTCACCCCGGAGGGTGACATTTATAGCAAATCGGGTATAAAGAAGACCAGAAACCCCGTAGGTGAAATATTCTGCGAATACATTTCGTAAAATAAAACCTGCACCCATTGAATTATGTTCGAAGCGAGAGAAGCGAGGAGCAAGAGAAGCTAAAGCTTGAGCACCCAAGAATCCAAATTCAGCGGCCGGCGACCCCGTCCCGACTCTTCCTTAATTTTTTTATACTCGTTGAACTCGGGACGGAGGCGCCTGAAGCCGGTGGAGGATCCCTCGCCCGGTTGGATAGTTAAGCGGAGATAATTTTTTATCAAAAAGTAGCACTCCTCCTACGGGGCGGGACTCGTTGTTCAGGGCGAGGAACCGGAGCGGCCCTAAATTGACACCCTCATCAAGATTTCATTTAAAGGGATAGGATATGAAAAACGCTTGTTTGTATTTAATACTAATCAGCATTGCACTGACCGGATGTTCTGCTTCAAAAAAAGCTCTTAAGGAGGCCGAAAAACTAGCCGACGCCGGGCTCTATGTTGAAGCGGCCGAACAGGATCTAAAAGCGCTGAGGGAAAAGCCCGGCTTCAAAGAGGCACTGGTTCACCTAAGAAAAGTGGGCCCTGAAGCTTATTACGAATTGATAAAACGCGCCGCTACTCACGAAGCGGCTGAAAACTGGGACCTGGCTGTCAAAGAGTACAAACATATGGATAGCCTGCTACGCAAATTCAGCCGGCATGGTGTGGTTTTCGAAACAGTGAATATTAGAGAGAGATTATCACTTGCCAAACAGAAAGCTGCTGCTTATCATTATGCCAAAGCAGAAGACTACTTCAAAAACAGACGATGGCAGAACGCAGCATTTGCTTACCTGAAAGCGCACGACCATATTGCCAACTATAATCGTTCGTTTAATAAAGCGATTCAATCCTTTCTTAACTCCGGAAACCAACGGCTGGCGGCAACAAAATTCAAGAAGGCACTTGACGCATTCCATAGAATATTGGAGCTAGCCCCGGGTCATCGCAAAGCAGAGCAAAAAATTGCTGAAGTACACTACCTGCTCGGCAAACAATTTTATCATGCAGACCGATTTCGTGAAGCGCTGGAGCAATTCGAATTTGCAAGAGAGTTTGTGACAAATTTCAGGGATGCTGCCCTTTGGGAGAAAAGAGCCTACGAAAATGCTGTGCAATATGTCGGTATTTTCCCATTCCTGAATCAAACCCAGGTGAGCATTGACGGCTATTTTATCGCGAGTGAAATTGAACACTATGTTAACCAGGCGGATTTAGAATTCCTCGATTTGCTGCCGAATACCGAAATCATTGGCCTGGTGAGAGAGCTGCGAACCAGCCGGTACTTTAGTGTAAGCGAATCAGAGCTACTGAGCGCGGCAAAAAAAGAAGAGATGAATTCGATTGTCTGGGGAAAAATCAGGGATGTCTATATAAAAGATGAGCCGGAATCTTTCACTGAATATGAGCATAAGAAAACCACGACCGTCAAAGACACTTCTGGTAACGATGTTGAAAAAACGGAGTCGATTTTTTACCGGGAATACAAAAAATCGAGGCGTGTTAAGATTGAATTGCAAACGATGATTCTTGATACGAAAACTGGAAAATACCTTGACGAACACAGGTACAGGGAAGAACTAACTGATGAAGCACGGTGGATTGCTTACCAGGGCAGCATTAATGATTTACCTAAAAAGAAGCGTAAACTTCTCGACGCCCCCAGAAACCTCAGACCGGAATATGTTATGATTGATGCGTTGTTACAGAAAATTGCCGAAAAAATTAGCCGGGAAGTTATTCGGTTTTATGAGTAAAAAGTGACTTGAGTTGTAATAACTACTTTTTGATCCTGTCATCCTATCAAAAACAATTTTCTTCAAAACTCACATAAACGCTGGCTTGACAAAACGTTACTTAAGGAAAAATATGACGCCAACCTTAATCGTAAATTCATTGGCCGTGATATCCTGTTTTTGGATATCTATCACTGTTCCTTGGTCATCCCTCACCTGGAATTCGGTTGTGATATTATAGATTGTCTGGTATTCAAATGAAACATCCAGCCACGGCCCCAAGCCAATATCATACTGAAATCCGCCGCCGGCATTCCAACCTAAAGCGGCATCACCGGTTGAATCTTGAAAAAAACCGAAACTTGTATTCACATCTGTATTTGTTCTAAAAATATAAAATCCCCCTAAAACACCGCCGTACATTTTAAAATTTCTTGACCCAAAAGAATATTGAGGGCCAAAAGTCAAACGAAAAGATTGGTGCCTGACTTCCGCAATAAAGGACCCTACGCTCGTGCCAACCAGAGCAACTTCTTTGCCATGACTTAAAAAAGCAAAGTCTCCTCGTAATCCAAAACCGCTGCGTTTACCGAAATCGCGGATGACCTTTACACCGAAGCCACCGCCTGCGCCGGAGACATTGGCGAAATCTGAACTGGGAATGGAAATAATAATCTGCGGCGCTGCAGACCACTGCGCCTGGATTTTAATTGGAAAATATAAAAAAGCGAATGTACTTACCAAAATAAAAAAGCGCTGCATTAGACTATCCTTTAGTAATTCTTCTAAATGTTCAAAAGATAATACGGAATATAGAGAATTTTATTCCTTCAAGCAAGTTCTAATTTAGTCATTCCTCTTGAAAATATCCTTTAATTTATTAATACCCTTTTTCTTCTCTTTTTCGATCTTCTTTTCTATTTTTTTTCGCTTCTCTTCGATGACCGCCAATTTTTCATCAACATCTTTTTGGATTTGATCTAATTGTCCGGTAATTTCCTGCCTGTTTTTATTTATGAAAGCCGATAGTGCTTGCTTTTTGGATTCGGTCATCGAGGTAACTCTATTACGGATTTCAGTCCTGGCGGCACGTACTGATTCGCCAATGAGCGCCTGCACTCGCCGGGCGAGAATTTCATCAACATTCGAGCGAATATTCAGTTTTGGATTGTCAATGCGGCCTGAAATACCGGCAGAAATTTGTAATTTATCAATCGAATCGAAAACACTGCGGGTGGCTTTCGATATGACATCGATGTTTCCAGCCTCGTTTGCAAACAGAAATTTTACGGAGCTTGCAGTAAGGTTAATGTTAAAAGCAAAATCATCGCCAACTAAATTGAGATCTGCGGAAAGATTCCCCCGGTTCATATCGACTTTAACCGGCAGATACGGGCGTACGGGTAAATCGATTTTACCAAATCGTACCCCCGAGGCTTTGACTTCAATTCGATCTTCGGCGACATCATTGGTATGGTCGAACCTGCCGGTGATCGCGTAAGCTCTTGATTTCGGCAAACTGGCCTGTAGTACAAAGGTCAAAGGGTTGCCGTAAAGCCGCGGTTGTGAAGTAATGCCATTTACCTCCCCGCTTACCGACATGACCTGACTTGTATCTTGCTGGTTGGTAGCTGCACTGATTAAAATATGTTCCATCAAGAAATCCGGCCGGGCATTTTCAAGAGGATAGCGAATGTCCTGCCCTTTCATACGCGGCGGACTCTCGACTTTTCCGGCAGCAAGAAATTGTTGGGCGATCGGCATATATTTTCTGCCAAGATCTATGTACTTTAAGAATCCAAGCGCCGGCAATACGATGGTTTCGCCGAATAACATTTTACCGATATTATTCGGCGTAAAGTCCCTGAGATTCGCTTTATCTTTAATCGCATTAAAATCGTTCTCGATCCAGCTATCGACTTCTTTCAAAATGTTGGTGACTTTTTTCAAATCAGCCAAAGCTGACTTCCTTTTTAAATCTAAATCCTTTTTAAGTTTATCCAGTGTATTATAAGCCGATTTAGCTTTATCCAGGGTGGCAATCATTTGTTTGAGGTTTTTCGGGTCACTTGATTTTATCTCATTAATCTGAGTTTCCATTCTGGCCAGATCATTTTTCAGATTAAAACCAGAAAGTTCAGTCCGCCATTTTTTGAAAGTCAGATCGGCGTCTTGCCTGGCAGAAGCCATGAGCTCAGGCGATTGAATGTTGAACAAAGAGAACAGGCTGTCCACATTTACCTTCTGTTTTAAAATACCAAGGTTTAAAACCGGCGCCTCCGCAACCTGCTGTTTCAGGCTTTCCGAAGCTTTCTCAAACCAGCCGGGCGACGCATCGGAGGCGGTTTTCGGCAGCGCACCGTCCGTGTCGCGTTTGGTGCCAACGCGAATACCCGCAATCGTGATATCGTTAATTATTATTTTCTTTCGCGCAAGAGGCGCTAGCTCCATATCAAAAGAGATGCGGCTTGTTTCAAACAAGTTTTTCCAGGTATCATTTGGGTTGGTGACTTGCAGCCGGTCGAGCGAGATAGAAAGTTTAGCCAGGTTGAATTTAAGATTGTCGATCTCCACTTTGGCGCCGACTACCGATTCCCCCGCCTTTTCCAAACCTCTCTCAATGAGTTTACCGCTTAAGAGATAGAAGACCGTGCCAAATACCATTATAATGACGAGAAGGGCTATCATTCCTTTTGGTCTCATGATGTCCACTCCATATCCCGGATTCGTGCATACCATTTGTACAGGCCGCTGCCTTTAACTGCTTTTATAAATTTCGAATTTTCGACTTTTGGCGCCAAGGTTTTTCGATACGCGACAATGCCACTTTTACCTAAAATATAAACGGGAAAAACCAAAATTAATGCGGTCAGAAAACTCCCGGCAACAATTGTGTTATAAAAACGAGTGAAAGGAGCGATGGGCATATTATAAATGGCAGTCCACATTCCGTTGAGTGCCTCGACCTGCGTTAGGAGAAAATAACCGAGATTGTGAAAGAGTGGATCAAAAAGGTAAGCCACAAAACTAAATAAAAAAATGGAAAAAAACACCGCGCTAAGATTTACTTTGGTTAAAATTGCGATGATTAAAATCGCGATATTTTGTAAAGTCCAAAATGGCGTCAGGCCAACT
>SMXC01000108.1 GCA_004356825.1 Caldithrix sp. | reverse complement strand
GGGCTTTACAAAGATGTGGTTGCTCACCCACAAAGCTATGCCTCTTATGCAGTTCCTGTTCGTCCGTACAGACTCTTGTAGTCCTGCTTCCTTCAGATTTCCGGTCACCCGGAACACCCTTGCAGCTTACTAATGGGCTTCGCCAACTCGCCCATAAGGGACTTGCACCCTTTGGATAATCTGTGTATATTTCGATATTCAAAATATACACGTGCCATGCCGGGCACACACAAATCGTTCAAAATTGACGGCGCAAAAAACGCACCGCAATTTAACTCAAACGTTAGGCCGCCATGGCGACTCGAAGTAGTGAAACTGTGAGCAGTGAATCGGAGTTCCAGCCGAGGCGTCGCGTGCTGACCATGGGGAAGTACATCCTGAGACGCAATGGTGTACCTGCTGGAGCGCGCGGAGGTCTCCGCAATATGCTGGAGAGGTCCCTTGGTGCAAGGTCCTTCGCTGTGTTCTGGCAGTACTGGAATCCCGTGTTCGGGTATACCCTGGGCCGCTACGTATTCTCTCCGTTAAAACGCGCGTTTCCGCCAGCAATCGCTCTTGTCGTCACCTTTGTCGTATGTGGGGCAGTCCATGATCTCGTCACTACTCTCGTTCGTGGCTCTTTGGCGTTCCTCTTCACTCCTTGGTTCTTCTTCTTGGGCATTGGCGTCGTGGCAGGTCGTCTTGCCCGAATGGACCTCGGTCGCTTTCCGTGGCGCGTCCGCGCGACTGCCAATCTCGCCTATGTCACGAGCTGCCTAGGACTAGCGCTCTTGGTGCGGTCGAGCTGGAGAGCTTGGGTATCTTGATAGTCTCGGGTCACTATGGTCTGTGCGAATGGCGGCCTAACAAATCGCTGCACTGGACGCTTCCGCTCGCTTCGCTCCCTCCAGCGCCAGTGAGCTCAAGTCGTTAAGCAACTGCTATAAATCAGAGGCCTTACAAAATGTTCGAGCAACCGAAACCGTTTGCTGCTCAAAAGGGTCTGAAAGGTTTCATAGTGAATAAACAGAAGCGTAGCATAGGAAACCCATCCGCCTGTTTAGCGATGGACAATTCTTGCCAGACAGTAGAACTCAATGGATTTAAGCTTCGATTTATTATTATTATTTTTATAATATGTGCTTTTTTTGATCGAGCCCTTGCCAACCAAGTCTTACAAAATGAAGGTGCAAGTTTCGTTCAGTTCTGCGTAATCGAACAATCGCTGGTTGACGATACTGAAACCATTGATATAACAACAGCAGGCAAGCCTATCAGGGTATTGAGAAACACTTTACTTAATCTGAGTGATGTAGAACGAGCTGAAGCAAAATTTAATAAGTATCAAGGATCATATTTTGTTTATGTAATATTCTCTCGCGCCGGGAAGTGGAAGTTCAGCAAGATCACCGGCGACTATATTGGTAAAAAGCTTACTATTCTAATTGACAGCAAAGTCCAAAGCACACCAATAATCAATGAACAGATAGATTCAGGGCAGGCCCCAATTCATTTTAATATGAATCTGGATAACGCGACCAAATTAGCAGCGAAGATTAATAAGATTTTAGCACGCCTCCCGGAAAAAGGTAACGAGGAAGATATAGCAGAACTCGAAATCGACATATTGTCGGAGCTTGAAGAGTTGCAATTAAATGGCCCTTATCTATTTGAGCAACCACATATTTCTCACGTCATTCGTCAAGAGCAACGACTCGGCTCCCAAATGCAGGGAACCATGTCGCCAGAGATGGCAAAGGAACTATTTGGCAAAGTGATTTTGCCCCGGATTGTTTTCCAAAGACCCGCTCCGGAACATCTCAAATTTACAGCCACTTACCAATATAGCTCATCAGATTCTATTGTCAAAGTAGCCGACTACGAGTGGTCTTTGGATATAAAAGACTTAAGAGAAAGGGAACTTGCTCGTAAGAAGATTTTTGTATTGACCGGCGGTCTTTACGACAAACTGAAGCAAGTTCTTATATCGCAATTAGGAGAACCCCGGTTCGTTGATATATTGAGAGAACACGAGTTTAAAGATCGAACTGTAAAAGTCAAGGTTTCACGATGGACAAATGATGCACGAACAATTTTCCTGCAATGTGGACAGTTTGAGGGCGTCGTTGTTGTCGTTAAGTGGAACTGAACTTTGTGGGCAATTTAGCCATGCTGCGGCAGTCAGTGTTTGGGGCACGGGCAGTTTTGTAAAACGTAAAACATATGTAAAATGAGCCACTTCTTGCGTATAGCTAAACGACAATCGGTTCTTCTAACATTGCTTGTTCCAACTGTAGTCGCATTCATTACACCAGCGTTAATAATTTTTTTCTTACAAGTCGTTATCGGAGGCATATCTCCACTCGACGCCATAAAAGACATAGCAGTACGGCAGTTTGCTCCTGGGCATAACCTCTTTGTGATTGCATTATTCGGCTTTATCCCCTTTGCAATACTTATCGGCATTCTTTTTAGAGTATCTCGAACTCTTACTGCACGACGAGTTTATTGCTTATTGGTTGGGGGAATCCTAGGCATTCTTGCACTGATGATTTATGGCCACGTGAGTATTTGGTATCCGCTATATGGAGGCGGACATATGTCATCAACGGCGGTTATTGGATTCATTTTTATCCCTTTTTTCTGTATTCCAACAATGTTGGCAGGATTAGCGTTAGGTTGGGGCATATCTCTTTTTCCTTGGTTCCGCAAAGAAAATGGGGCTGTATAAAAGCGCTGCAGCCGACGCGGTACCCGCGGGCGCTGGCTGAGCTTGGTTGTTATGTCAATAGTTCCTCAAAACCATGGCGGAAAAATCTAAATACACTTGGACCTTTTATGTTTTAAATTAATAGGTTTTTGAAAAAAAGACGCAATAAACATAACATTGCACGAGCGAACTGGAGGGCTGAGTCTTTTGTGCCCCGTCGTATTTCCGTTATCGCAACCGGGAGTTAGAAATGATTAGAGAATCAAGAAATAAAGCAACGCTATCCGTATGGGCTGGCGAAGAAAAATATTTGATGGATACCGTCACCCAGGTACCTGTTGTGCACAGTGTGTCTTTTGGCTACGATGATCTGGACAAATGGCGGGACGTCGCGCTTGGTAAGCAGCCGGGTCACATTTACGGCCGGAATACGAATCCAACAGTGTCAGTGTTCGAGGAAAAAGTCCGCCAACTGGAAGGGGCTGAAGCTGCAACGAGTTTCTCTACCGGCATGGCTGCAATCAGCAATACCCTGTTCACCTTGCTAAGTCCCGGCGACCGCTGTGTAAGTGTAAAAGACACATACGGTGGCACCAACGTCATTTTCAACAAATTTTTGCCCAAGTTCGGTATTGACTTTGTTCTTTGTGACACCACTGATTTCGACGCCATTGAAGCGGAGATTGCGAACGGCTGCCAGGTGCTTTACATGGAAAGTCCCACAAATCCGACCTGTAAGGTCATGGACATCGAGCGCCTTGCCCAAAAGGCAAAATCAGTGGGTGCAACTGTAATAGTGGACAATACATTGGCCACACCCATCAACCAGAACCCTCTTGAACTTGGCGCCGATCTCGTGTTGCATAGTGCGACAAAATTTTTGGGTGGGCATGCCGATGCACTGGGGGGCGTTGTGTGTGGCCCCGTCGATACAATTGCAAACATCTATCACTTCCGTGAAATCAACGGCGCGACGCTGCATCCCGAAGCAGCTTACTTGCTCATACGCGGTCTCAAGACCCTGGCATTGCGAGTCGAACGTCAAAACAGCACTGCGATGCAAATCGCCAATTTTTTAAGTGAGCATCCCTTCATCTCTAACGTTTTCTATCCCGGCCTGAAGACGCATCTCAATCACGAAATCGCTGTAAAGCAGATGCGTAACTTTGGCGGGGTACTTAGCTTTCAGCTCGCCACGGATGATTTTGATGCGGTACGAATGTTTCTGCCAAAGCTCAAGTATGCTCACCGGGCTGCAAATCTGGGAGCGGTTGAAACCATCGTCGCCCCACCGGCAACAGGTTCACATGTTGAATTGACAGAGCAGGAACGTGCCCTGGCAGGCATTCCTGAAACACTCGTGCGTTACTCCGCCGGCATTGAGGACCCCAAAGATCTCATAGAGGACTTAGCGCAAGCTTTGGATACCACCCATGCTGCACTCTCAGGCTAGAGTCAACCGCGACGCTCATAATTCAACTTACAATTTGACTGGAAGGAATGACAATTAAATTGAGGGGCGGAACCACCGGCAAAAATACAAGCTTATGGATTGCCGCTAAAGCTCATCCGCCGGCACGTTATTTCTTCACTATCGCTCTCAAATGAAATCCCGAACTTGCCGCCAATCCTCCTACCAAACCTCCAACTAATCCCGTAATCAGTATAACTAAAATCGGCAGCGGCAGCGTTAACATCTCCCCTACTTTAGAGGTCAAAATCCCATTCGTTCTAATGTGAATAGTGCCGGAAGTCATCCACCATAAAAACCCTACGCCCAGAAATCCGGCCCAAAAAGATTTCCAACCGGTTGCTGTCTTCACAAAACCGACTGCAAACGCCACGGTCGCTATCGACCACCAGGGTAAAAACATTTCTGCGATAAAACTAAGAATAAAAATCAGCAGCGCGGCAAGTATCATTTCACCTCCAAATTTAATTTTGAAACAATTCGCCGGTGTTCTGAATCTGCCGATTTAAGAAAAAGTAGTTCAGCAAGATCCCCTTCTACCCAGTCGTCGACAAAATCGTCATAGTGAGGGCTTCCCGGGTTGCCGGATTGACCACCGGGATAAATGCCCCAGGCCTTTACTTCCGGGCCCAGCGCCACAACCATGCGCCAGGAGGGTCCATGGGTCTTGCCGATGGCATTCACAATTCTTAAGTCCCCGCCGACATCTAAATCCATGCGACCGAAACCCGGGATTCGGGCAAGGTGGATGATATCCGTTCCTTTATACCGACCCCACTGCCAGGATTCATTCATGTCGCCAAACGACTCGGATAACCCGGAATAGGCAGCGTTGAAACTTGTTAGCGCCAGGTCGGAAAGCGTTTCGACATCAGTTGTCTTAACATTGTCAAACCAATGTGCATTAGGCTCCTCCACAATCATTTGCACCGTCCTCACCCGTGAGGGAAACCGAAAATACGATCCCTCGCCGCCAAATTCGTCAGCCCAAATCGCATCATAAAGTTTCCCCCACCAATTTTTGAAAATAGTCGGTGCAATTTTATCCGCATCATTAAAAAAATCCCAGGAAGAAAGTTCCTGAAACATCCCTGACTCTTCGCGAGACAGACTGCTTTCGTTTAAAATGCTCAATAAAGCCGGCAGGACGGATTCAGCAAAAAGGTTCCTGGTGTCGAGCTGTAATTTCCTGAAATCATCCGGCGTAATTTCTTCCATTTCCATCAACCTTTGATTTATCCTGCTGCTTCGATAGTGCGGGGCGTAGTACCAATTCAGATAATACGGATACGTCAGGTCGGTGGCATTCTGGTTTGCTGAGCTAAGGAATCCGCGCGCCGGGTTCTTAATATGCGGGTTTTGCGAGTGAGGAACCCAGCCCTGCCAGTCGTAAAGTGGATCAGAACCATCGCCAATAAACTTTCCCTGGCCGTGCCATCTAAGAGGGAACCTGCCATTGTGCCAAATGGCGATATCGCCGTTTGCATCGGCAAAGACGAAATTCTGCGCCGGACAAATATAATGAGAAAGGGCCTCAACATAATCGCCGTAATTTTCAGCATAATTCAATTCATAAAAAGTACGCGCTTCGTTACTGGGGTCGTGTCCCAACCAACGTAAAGCATGCAAAACGGGTACACGTCGATTAAAGGGTTTTTCATTAATATATGGAATGGGGCCGTGATGTGTATAAATGACTGTATCCAGAACCGTGCCGGCGCCTTTTACTCTAATTTCCTCCACGACCTTCCTGATCTTCCGCCATTTATGGTCATGCCGGTACTCCTCCAAAGTAGAATCCTTAAAGGTGATTTCATAAAAATCCATGACATCAGCTTCGCCATTCGTCACGCCCCAGGCGATTTTTTCATTGAAGCCAATGACAATGTTTGGTGCACCGGGCAGGGAAACACCATAAACATTCACTGACGGACTGGTCAGCTGCATTTCATACCAAATAGAGGGAAGATTCATTTCCAAATGCGGGTCATTTGCCAGAATCGGAAATCCGCTGGCGGTTTTTGAGCCGGAGACTACCCAGTTATTGCTGCCCGTTGCCGGATTGGCTTCATACGGCAAAATCTTGCCGGTAATCTTCGCTACAAATCCTCTTTCCGGCTTTTTAACGCGTAGCGGTTTAAAGTTCCAGGGTGTACCCTCCGGGATGACCGGCTGAATATTGTCAGGATAATATGGGAAGAGGTCTTCGACGACTTCCTTGCCAAACCTCGCCAGCGTGTTGCTCATCTGCAGGTCGGAAGCGTATCCGGTCAGCATCCAGGCCATGTATTTGAGCAACAGAGCGCACTTTAACGGCGTCCAGGGTTCGGGGGCATAATCGAGGATTTTGTACTCGACGGGGTAATCTCTTGGGTCCAATGTTTCTATAAAAGTATTCACCCCCGCAGTGTAGGCTAAAATCACTTCACGAATCACCACATCTCTTGCCATTGCCTTAATCGTATTTCGGGCACCAGACAGCATCCCGATTCGCCGTTGAAAGCGGTCGTATTCCAAAGCACGCTCGCCAACGATTTCGGAAAGCCGGCCCGCTGCCGCGTGGGTCTGAAACTCCATTTGCCATAAGCGGTCTTTTGCAGTTACATATCCCTGGCTAAAGTAAAGGTCGTGATCATTTTCAGCAAAAATGTGGGGAATTTGACGGTCATCATATAAAATAGACACTGTCGCCTTAAGATTTGCCAGCTGCAAAGTTGCGGTTTCTCCTCCCCTATCGGTTTCAGCGTTTTGCCAGAAGCCTTGAAACGGATCGAGGAATTTACCAAGCGGCGGCAGCAGACCTATTTTTGTATTGAGCGCAATCACTAGCCCCAGGGTCGCTGCAAATGTGAGAATGAATTTAAACCCGCGCATGCAACCTCCAAAATTGAAATTTAAACTTCACTGTAGAAATTTCTTAGATTCCCGAAAAATACACAGTGATGGTCAAAGTAGCAAGTTTTTCGAATCAGCTGTGAATCTTGGAAACAAATACTGCAATTATGTTGTTACAATGTTTGATTCTTAGATTGGAATTTGTATATTAATATTTATATTGTTCTCAGAATTTGTTTCCAAGCAAGCAGAAGGAAATCTAAAATTGAAAAAGATCTTCACAACTTTTGCACTTCTTTTACTTTGCATAAATTCATTAAGCGCCCAGTTTGGCGGCAAGGAAGTCTTAGACCTCCAAGCCTTTCTATCGGTGGATAAAATCCGACCCGGGGCTGAATTTAAAATTGGCGTTAAGGTCAGGATTGAACCTGAGTGGCACATCAATTCGCACAAGCCAGCAGAAGAATTCCTTATTCCAACTATCGTTGAATTGGCGCAAATAGATGGCTTTGAATTCGGTGAGAGCTATTATCCTGAAGGCCAAATGCTGAAATTCGAATTTTCCGAAATACCGCTTTCAGTTTATGAAGGGGAGGTCGTCTTTTGGACGAAAGCAAAAGCGGCCGAAGGTTTATTACCAGGTGAGCTGAAAATCTCCGGAGACTTCTCCTACCAGGCATGCAACGCTGTTTCCTGCCTAATCCCGAGCTCAAAATCGTTCGAAATCGTTACCTCAATTGTTGATGCCGGGGCGCCGGTAATCCAAATCAATAAAAGTGAATTTGAACTTAAGTTGAGCCACTTGGCGGGTGAACGCTCAACGAATGAAATCAGCCAACTTATATCAGAGAGCGGGCTCGTTTTAACGCTCGGGTTTATTTTCCTTGGCGGCTTATTACTTAACCTGACGCCCTGCGTTTACCCAATCATTCCTATCACGATCAGCTTCTTTGTCGGCCAGGCATCCGGGAAAATCAGCAAGTCTTTTTTTCTGGCGTTGGTATATGTCCTCGGTATGTCGATCACCTATTCGGTTTTAGGCGTGGTCGCGGCCATGACCGGCGGGTTGCTGGGATCTTCATTACAAAACCCGCTCGTCTTGGGTGCAATCGCCGGAGTTTTTTTACTGTTTGCGGCCAGCATGTTCGGTGCATTTGAAATCCGGGTTCCTGCTTTCCTGTCAAATATGGCCGGCGGGTCAAAGCAGGGCGTCCTCGGTTCGCTTTTTATGGGGTTAACAGTTGGAATCGTCGCTGCACCCTGTATTGGACCATTTGTACTCAGTCTTTTGACTTACGTGGCGGCCAAGGGCGATGCCTTTACCGGGTTTTTGCTTTTCTTTGTTTTATCTCTCGGTTTAGGATTCCCTTATATTTTTCTTGGCACCTTCTCGAGTTCAATCAAAAACCTGCCGCGCTCCGGAGAGTGGATGGTTTGGGTGAAGAAAGTCTTTGGCGTGGTGATGATTGCAATGGCCGTTTATTTTATTAATCCGCTGATATCGAACTTTATTTATGTCGCGCTCTTCACCGGCACCGTTGTCTTAGGCGGTATTTTAATCGGATTTCTTGACAAATCGACTGCGGGTTTCGGCTGGTTTAAAGGGCTGAAACCTGCCATTGGTACTTTGATGATTCTCTTCGGCGTTTGGACCTCGGTTTCGGCCTGGACCGAGTCTAACACGGAGCACGTTAATTGGCAGCCTTACGCTGAGCAGCTGGTTGCTCAAGCCGCCAATGAAGGCAAGCCAATCCTGATTGACTTCTATGCCGACTGGTGTATTCCGTGCAAACAAATTGAAAAGAAACTTTTTACCCAGCCGGCAATTATTGAGAAATCAGAAAATTTTTTAGCGTTGAAAGCCGACCTGACGAAAGAAAAGTCCCTGGGAGTGAAAGATTTAAGAATGAAATATAAAGTTCACGGCGTGCCGACAATTATTCTAATTGATGGCAATGGAAATGAGCGCCGCAGGTTCACTGATGAACTGCTTAAGTTCTCAACCGAGGAGTTTTTGGAAATTATGGAAGGCGTCTTAAGTACAAACTAAATTTTGGTTACCTCAGTTTGCCCAACAATTTTAATAGTCTGCTGCCTTTCACTGTCTTCATTTTTAGTATAGTAGTTCAGTTTCAACTTCTTTGAAGTCCTGAGCTCGTCCTTTTCATTGACAAGTAAACATTCAATGCCGTTTAATTGATCAATCATAGCAATCCCCTCCTTTTCACCCAGGATAAAAACCGCCGTGGCCAATGCATCCGCCAACTCGGCATCGGGGCAAACAATTGTCACGCTTTTTGTTCCGGTCGCCGGATACCCCGTTCGCGGATCAATGATGTCTGAATATTTCTTGTCATTGATTTCAAAAAATTTCTCATAGGTGCCCGAAGTCACCACGGCCATATCACTCACAATTCATTGAACCATCGAATTTCCAGATTTTATCCAGAGAGACCTGCGAAATATCAAATACGCCATTCGTAAACCTGGAAACTTTTTTGCTTCATCGAACTAATTCAAATAACTGCCGGGTTACGGCAACCGGTTTGATGCCGGCATTTTTACAGCCTGGTGAATCTTGTGGACCAAACAGTTTTCTCATCGGTTGTCGGCGATGCGTTCCATAATCTAATTGATACTATGATGAAAAAGAGAGCTCCCAGTCTAAATATTTCATTATTTCATAAAGTATCATTTTAAATTTGCCAAATTTTTTGACAACTTCACAATCCGTTTGCTTGCTTTCGAAGCGACCTTTTTATCCGGATATTGCTCGACAACGAATCGATAATACATGATAGCTTTGTCATAATCTTTTAATTTTTTTTCATTAATATCTGCTGCTGCGAACAGAGACTCGGCAGCGATATTGCTTTCAGGGTAGTGGCCGTAAACTTTAAAAAAAACGTTTGCCGCATTGAAATAATCCTTTAAACGCTTTTCATAAATGCGTGCGGCCTCCGCCAAAGCATGTGGGGCTTTAATATCCTCTGGAAAATCCCGAACCACTTCCGTGTAAATTCGGATGGCCTGATCATATTCCTTAAACTTATCCTCATAAAGCCGGGCCGCTTCAAAAAGTGCCGGAACTGCCTCAACGCTCCCGGGAAAATTTTTAGCCACCGCTTTGTAAGCCTCGAGCGCCTCAAGGGGTTTCTTTTTCTTTTTTTCGATGATCTGAGCCAACTTAAATTGCGCATACGGCGCCTGTGGATCCTCCGGGAACTCTAAAATAAATTCCTCCAGAGCAAACATAGCCTTATCGTGCATTTTAAGCCTGCCAGTAAAGATCTCTGCCATTTTTAATTTACTGGCGGTTGCAAAAACACTGTTTCTATATAAATAAGTCAGCTGCAGCAATTCAGCAATCGCCTCGGCAGCCCGCTTATCTTTTTCAAGTAACTGCGCTTGCCAGAATAGTACAGCATCAGCACGGGGCATTTCAGGATTGGTTTGCAGAAATTTTTCGCAGGCCGCAATCGTTAATTTCCGGATTGATTTCAAATCATACAAAACCATATCACCAATAAAGGCAAAATAAGCGCTCTCAGTGGTAGAATCTCTGGTTGCCGGGTTTAACACTGTCTCCACTTTATCTTTCAACGGACGGAACTTCTTTTCCTGCAGCAGCAGGACCCGAACCCGGTCCTTTGCAATCGGCACATGTCTTGAATTAGGGTAAAGGTAAATCACCTCCAGGTTGGTGAAGAAAGAACGAACTTTGTCCTTTCGATCTGAATACAATGTGGCAATTTTGAAGTGAATGTCATCGAGATTATCGGCGCTGGGGAACCGGTGCAAATAGTCATTCAATTCTTTGATGATTATTTTTGAGAACTTTTTATTGTTGAGCTCTTCAAGTGCGCCGATATAGCTTGTGTAATCAGATTGCTCATCCGGCGCTGCGAAAGCAGCAAATGGCAGCGTAAAGATAAAACTAAATAAAATCCATTTCTTCATTCTGGTTCTCCTTTTAGAGGTCTTTAATTGGGTTCTTCTGAAAAAGAGCTGCAGGAGTTTTGACTCAACTCATTTTTTTTGAAAATAAAAATGTTAACCCGAAGCACACTGATGATATCGATTTTGAAGATACTATGTTTCAGCCCGGGTAGTTGACTCAATCTACAAGTATTGTTCTGCAAGCAGAACGGATTCCCAAGTCAGGTTCAGTGTTCTTCGCTGTTAAACTTTTTCTGATTCTTGCAACTAATTCTCAGATGATCCTTTTATTTAAAATTACTTTAAAATTTAATTTACTTCTTGAATACGAGATCGTTCCCTTCATTGGGCCAACGTGACCTGACCTTTATTGTATCCGGATAAACCGCGAACCGTTCCGCCGGTTGAAACGGAAACGCCAGCCCAAAACTATATTCTCCATTATTATCTCTATCTCGAAACCCTTCTATAGAGTAGGTGCCGGGCAAAATCCCGCTAAACTCATACGGCCCGGGTTCGTTTAATTGAATCTCGTATGTTTGCCCATCTTTGGTATTCTGTTGTGCCTTCAAAAATATTCTGCCATTGGCCGTCGAATCCGGCTCAACCACAGTCCCGGAAAGAGAAGAAAGTGTGTCGGCGTTTAAAGTAGTGAAATGGAATTGAAAAGTACTATCAGCCGCGGCATTTCCGGCGAGATCAAAAATGGAATCAAGTTTAACGATCGCCCGATAAGTGACTGAACTCTGCAAAAAATTCGCCGGCTTAAATTTAACTGAGGCCGGCGTCGGCCAATCAAATGTTCCCGGAACATCAAGACCGGTGGAATCCCTGAGATAGAAACTTCGCTCAAATGACTCACGGTGCATCGGCTCATTGAAGTAAACAGCTATCATTGAATTCAGAAAAACTGCCTGAGCGCTATCAGCAGGAGTAGTGGAGACAATTTTCGGTTTAAACGTGTCGGGCAAAGCGCTGCCGACAAACTCCGCCGAATTAAATTTTGAATCGACGAGATTTCCATATAGATCTGTTATGTTTTGAACCCCAATTTCATATTCAATTCTTGATGTTTGCGGCTCAGTGATTATCATAATCACTTTTTGATCTAACTCATTTAAGTAGGCGAAACGAATGGCAAGCGTATCCTCACCCTTCGAGTCTTTCACGCGCACTTTGTAATGATCAATATCATCAAGAGTTTCCGGGGATAATTCTTCATCAAATGTTAGCATCAAATGAGCGTTGTCCTGAGTTGAAATGGAAACCAGCGCCGGCCCGATGGTATCGACTGTAACGACTTTAAAGTGAATATCCGATACTGCCAAACTATCTTTGGTGAGCAGAATATCTCGGGATGTCACTCCGATTCCATCGAAGCCGGTCTCATAAAAACGATTGTTATCCGCGTCACGAATAGCGAATAGGCGGTAAAGCCCTTCGGAGAGATTGGTAAGCTCAAATTTTCCCTGTGCGTCGGTTTGAGTGATATAATCGCCGCCCTTTTGACCGGGGTTCGGGTCTTTGCTTTCCTCAAGAATGTATGCCCAAATCAGGATTCCTTTGGCTTTTTCATCGGTAAAAACACGGCCGCTCATTTTACCATCGCTGAGTTCTGGCCCAGTGGAAAAAGCCAGGGTATAAGATGCAGTTAAGGAATTATTATGCGCATCCTTGAGATCAGTCCCAAGCGTAATGACATAGGTGCGGTTGATTTTAAGTGAATCGCTAAATTCAATGCGAAGTCTGCGCCCCTTCCATTTGAGTCTTACCCTGTCCCCGGGATCCGGCGAAATAAACACGGCTTTCTCGGAACCTTTGCGGGTCATTGCCTCGCTGAATTCGAACTCGATTTGTTGATCCAACGGAACCAAGGTCGCTTTATTTTCAGGGATGGCGTTTATAATGGTGGGCGGAGTTTTGTCCACCGGGCCGCCGGAGGGAGGGACCTGGCTGGCGCAGCTGACTAAATAAAACAATTTTAGTGTAAATAATATAAATCTTCTATTTATCAAATTAATCCTACATTTATTGTGACACAAAACGAAATTGGCAGAATGATTAATTGTCAGAATAATTATTGATTTGGAATATGGTCTTAAAAACAATTCGTGATTGACCGAAAACGTTAGATATGGCCCGTCTTTGTGAGGCTTTCCTTCGGCCTGGCTCAGGGACATGCTTTTGCAGAAGCAATCTCACGACTGCCCAATCAGGTAGATTGCTTCGCTGAGAAACGCTCGCAAAGACAGAAAAAATTATGTTTTCGGTCAATTCTGCCTTGTAACCTTAAACAAACGAGTTAAATGTGACCTAACAGATCAGAAAGCGTCACAAACTCAAACCCGCGCTCCTGCAATTGAGGAATAAATCTTTCAGCAGCCCAGATCGTCCGGCTGCGATCCAGGTGATTTGTATTGCCACCATCGTGCAAAATAATGATCGAACCTTTAATGATCCGACTCAGCACTCTGCTTAAAATTTTTTCTTTGCTCGGTAAATGTGAATCGCGTGGATAGACATTTCCAATAACGGTTTTATATCCGGCGCTCTCTACGTTATTTAGCACCCTTTTTGAAAAAGCCCCCATCGGCGGGCGTAAAAACCTTGGGGCAACGCCATTCAAATTTCTTAGCAATTCATCGGTTCGTTTGATTTCGTCAAACATATTTATATCTGTGAGCCGCCACAGCCGTCGATGCGTAAAAGTATGATTGCCGACCTCATGTCCGGCCCGAACGGTTTCCCTGGCGAGAGTTAAATTGTTTTGCACATGTTTTCCAATTAAGAAAAATGTGGCAGGAACTTTAAATCGCTCTAATACTTCCAGAATCTTTGGGGTATAAACCGGGTGAGGTCCGTCATCAAATGTTAAGGCAATTTTGCGCTCATGAATCGGTGCCCGCCAGATGACTCGCTGGCTGATTTTAGGGCCCCATCTTTCCAAAGCCACGACGTGACCCAAATCGCCCAAAATTGCCTGCAGCGTAACGTTATCAAAAAAATTCGGTTTCTCAGTCACTTTTTAGTACCGGCTGTTAGCTTTTTAGATTTACGTCGGCTGTTTGCGTAGACTTTGCTACCAATCAACTTGATTATAAAATACTTTAACACTTTAACATTCCATTCAGGTTACTCACCTTATTGGTTGCTTTAGCCGGTCAAATTCCCATCAATTGCCGGTATTCATCTCTAATTTCATCCATCTTTAAAATAAGCCTTTTTCGCTCCCTGCGCATTCGATTAAACAACTGACGGTTGGTAAAAAGGAAAAAAGACAAACTAATTCGCTCCTGTTCCTGTCGGATTTGTTTAAAATATGCCAAAGCAAAAAAACCGCTAATGGGTAAACTTATCAGGTAAACCACGGCCCAAAGTTTCCCCAGGTAAAACCAAACAGCAAAGACTTGCACCGAATAAAAGAGAATAAAGGCGATTCCGCCGCCAATTAATAGTGCAGATAAGATTTTAGTGCGTTCGTCAACAAATTTCTTGGCAAGATTCTCGGCAAGAACATACGGAATGACGTTGTTAACAGTTCCATATAAAGCAAGCGGCAGACCAATCAGGGATCTAACAAATGTTACAGCGCTATTCTTAACCATTTGAGAGAATGTGGTCTTCTCCTTTATCATATTGTCCCTTAAACGAAGCCATTTGAGTTTGCGTTTATATGCACTGATTTCCGCCTGAAAATTGCGCACTCTCTCGAGATCATGCTCATAATAATATTCCACGCAATCGGCAATTTTCTGAGTCACAAGGAAATCCGCAACAGTTTCTTCGGATACCTCCTGCAAGTCGGGAGAATCGGTTTTTAATTCGTCGCCGTAAAGAACTTCAATATCCTTCACAAAATCATCAAGCTCCTCGTGGCGGATGTTGACGGTTAACGCTTCGAGACTTTGTTGAATTTCCTCAGTAAGTCTTTGTACAGCTTCTGGGTTATCTTCTTTGTTTACCTCAAAATACGATTCCAGTTTAACCGGTTCACCAACATTCATCAAAACTTTGCTGCGAAACCGGCTGCGTGAAAAAAAATACAGGCCAATCGGAATCACTTTCAGACCAAGTTGGTAATTATTTCTTTTTTCTGTTTCAAGGGCAATCCGGGCCGCGCCCGTTTTTACTTTCTTGACTTTCCTGAACATGTCGCTGGTGCCCTCGGGAAAGATGCCGATTGTTTCTCCACTCTCCAGGACTTCATAGCATGCCTGGAACGCGAAGACATTTTGATCCATTTGGCCGGGTGCATCCTCACGGCGGTAGATCGGAATGACCCCGCAGCTTCTCAAAAACCAACTCTTGAGTTTATTCGAAAATAAGCCGCTGTGCCCGATGTAGTTTACTTTCCGCTTCGTGACCAGCCCCATGACCAGCGCATCCATAATAGAATTGGGGTGATTAGCTACAAAAATCACCGGGCCGTGCGCAGGAACGTTTTCACCATTTTGCAATTCAATCTTCTGAAAAAAAATCGACATGGCAAATTTAATGACGCAGCGAATGAAGTGGTAGAAAACTGGTAAGGATTTAACTTTGATTTTTTCCATAAAAAACCTAAGCAATTCAGAATATGTCATCCGTACTACAAGCCTGCAACATTGTATTTTTTTAGCAAAGTTTTTAAAACAACAATATTAACACAGAGGTACAAGAGGACGCAGAGATTCGCAGAGAATTTCAGGTTTTCTGAATGAACAATAATAAACCCATTCATCCTTTTATAACGCTGCCCTCATTTGCGACCTTTGCGTTTGGTTCATTTTTTTGGTTGCAGCTCTGCTGCGCTGAGCTAATCTATGAAATAATTTAGAAAATTTCAAAGGAAAAAAGCCAAATGGCAGGCCAATCTAGGCCTCATCGAAGCGCAACTACAGCTGATGGTTTCAGATGCGGTATTGGAGCCGGTGAAATCGCTGCGCGTACAAGCTTATGCTGAGAAAACGCCTGCTTGAATTCATGGAGTTGATGGGTTATTTTATTACGAAGGGTTGAGTCAATTCTTTCTGAGGTCAATCCGTGCTTCGCCGTAAATTGCTGAAAATGACCATCCTCATCGTAGTTCACGCCATTATCTGTGGCAAAACTATATCCTCTTTGTGCTTGAAACTTACAAATATGTCTGTAACCACATTGCTGGATCAAGAAAAAAAGGACTGTGCAACAAAATATCAGCACAATACAAATCCAGACATAATTATAACTTCTGGAAAATACTCCCCGGAATATTAGTTGATATTACTATGAGCTCCCCCACTCTCATTGACCAAGCTCGTTTTTAGTCATTAAGTGTAAGATGGCATTCAATGATGGGCTGTCTTCGAAACAATCGAGGTGTAAAGATAACGAATATTGTTCAAACAAAGCAAGACTTATGCAAAGTCAAAGCGCAAGCTATTGGAGGTAGGTGAAAGAAAGTTTGATTGGATTCGGGGGCTGTCCAAAAGTTGATATTCCTGACTCTTTGAGACAGCCCCATGAGCTGAGCCATTCTCAACTCATTTGTAACTTAAATCGAATTTCTGCCACGATATTAGCATCCAACTCCAGCGCATTCTGAAGCGCTGCTTCCAACAAAACCTGTGCCTTTTGTTTTTCCCCGAAATCCCACATAATGATGCCGGAATGATACAAAACAGTTGGTTCCGGTCTGCCCCAGGCAACCGCCTTGGTTGCGGCCTCGTAGGCGTTTTCGATGTCGCCGCGTTTATACAGCACCCAGGCCAGGGTGTCGTAACTTTCAGAACTCGGTCTGTTTTTTAAATCCAATCTTGCATAATGAAGTGCACGGCTGAGCATTTCTTTTTTTTCAGCAAACAATAAAGCCAGCGGCCGGTAAAACAGCCTTTCTATCTGTGGGTCTCGAGTAGCCTCTTTAATGAAGTGATTACGATAGGTTTCTGCGTTTTCATCATTACCGAGCTGCTGTTCAATTGCAATCAAGTTAGAATAAATGTCGAGCTCGCCGCCATTTCCGAGGGCTTTTTGGTAGAGCTGTTTTGCTGCAATCAAGTTGTGATCGATTTTATGGCTGATGGCCGCAATGCCTTCAAGTGCGGCAGGATAACCCGGCAGTTGTTTGAGCGCTTCGAGATAGATATCAACGGCTTTTTGCGGATTGCCGCTGTGATGTTCATAATGGCCAAGTGTGACCCTACACCAACCTATCACCACCGGGGACTGGGCATAAGCCTTCGCTTGATACAGGGCTTTTTGCATACCCGATTTTGCTTTGGCTAAATTCCCGAGCTTATCTTCCAGCCTTGCTTCTCTGACCAGAAAATCTACCGACCTGCGATTGAAAGACATGGTTCGCAAGATATCTCCTGCTTCGTCGTAATCACCGTAAGTCAACAGCGCATCGAACAGGCGCAGGTGGAGTTTGACAAAGTCCTCCGCTTCGGCAACCTCAATTGCTTTTTCAGCCGACTCGACAGCATTTTCAAATTGATGCCCGGCCATCTGCACATTAGCCAAAGTTGAATATAAGGAAGCCTTTTTCGGATAACGTTTTAACAAACTGCTGAGATGCTTTTTAGCCGCCGCTAAATCTTCCTGCCGACCGTAGGCTTTGAACCGCGCCAGATAATTCCGCAGTAACTGATTTTGGGCGAGAATATCCTCTCCGTTCCTTTCATTTAAACGATTCTCAAAGAATTCGATGCTTTTGGTCATGACCAGCTTGTTGGGAAGGTTATTGGACAAAGCTATTTGGAGCACTTCTGCTGTTACCGCTGATTTTGAATTCGACTGCAATTTCAAACTAAAAGCAAGAATTAAAATAGTTGGTAAGATTGCAAATCCGAAAATGAGTTTTTTCTTAGACAGTTTCATTTTTAATTCCAATTGTTTGGTTTCAAGAGTTCGTCATAAATTGAGCGATTGGCTTTTGGCAATTACTTTTAGCCCTAAAAAGAATCAATTCGTTAAAATGATCACCTAGCAGGTGAAATGATCTTCACACCTAAATTCTCAAAATTAAAAGCCAAAGGCCAAAAGCTAATAGCCAAAGGCGTATTTTAGCTGTCCTAAAACTAATGCGGTCTCCCAAGTTCATGCAAGGGAGGCCGGCAATTAGCGACCTCAGTTAATTAGGCGGTGCCAAATATGGAAATGAATTTAAAAATGCCACATCATTGGCATCAACATTATCGCTTTGCAGAGCTGCGACACCGACAACAACGGTTAACGCAACATCCGTTGCATCATCTGAGAGTTTGCGGCCGTCGAGCAGAGCAAAATTTGAGGTAGCCGAACCCAGATTCACCGGTAGTTCATCCGGCAGCAAAACAGCAGCCGTCGCATTGGGATTCGCGTTAGCCACAGCTGTCAAAACAGTCACAAATTGGTCCGTGTAAGTAGCCACATCATCCGCCGGACCTGCGATGTTGTAGGCGGTCTTACTAAAAGCAGGAGGATGATTGAAAACGGTGTTCAGAGCCGGGATTCCTATTCGGTCTACCTGGGTATAGGTGTCATCATCGACGGGCTCCATCCCACCATCTTCGTCGCAGGCAGTGAAAGCCATAAAACCCGCCAGTAACAAGCACAGCAACATGGATAAGGATTCTGTTTTTAACATCTTTTGGTTCCTTTCTTTAAGATAATTTGATTTGAATGTTTGGGTCAGTCTTTTACACTGGTCGTTGCCCAGGCATAAAAGGTATCGGATGTGGTAATTCCGAGAGCGCTGGCTACTGCTGACTTGGGCACTTCGACAACGATTGCCAGAACATTCGCGCCGGCCAGATCATCAAGCGCCGGATCTGCAAAGGCAAATGTTTGTTCGTTCGGGTCACCCACCGGGGTGCCGAGGGCCGCAGTGAAGGCGGCGTTCAAGACACTGGTCAGGCTCGCGTCGCCAAATAAATGGACAAAAAATGGATCTTCACGAGGGCCGGCAAAAACGGTCATCCCATTGCCGGTAAAATTGCTATCAAACCTGCCTGAAATAGACGAGCCACTCAGGATTTTATTACTACCCGGACCTGTAACCGACGGCGCTGATGGACCCCGAACCTGTACGGTTTGACCCGTGCCGGTGCCATCAAAAGTCACTTGAATGACCGCGTCAGCAATGCCATCCCGCTCTTTGTCAAGTTTGAATTGATAGAGTCCATCAGGATTAAAAGCGGCACCGCTGCCCGCCAGCGGACTAACGGTCATGGCAAACACAACATTGTTGCCTTGATTAAAAACGTAGAGGTCATTTACATCCAGATTGCTCTCTGATGAATTTGGCGAATCGAGGTGGTCGGCGGCTTTGATCATGATTCCGGACACGACCACAATTCCGATAGTCAGGACACCCAAAAGAGTCGTTCGAAAAAATCGATTGTGAAACATTATGCTTCTCCTTAATTTGGTTAGTAAATGTTCGTTTTGAAAACGGCGCCTTGTGTTTTCAAAAATAATTACGAACCAGAGTTGAAATCGGATTTATGAATTTTTATTTTTTTTGAAAAGATGCCAAAGGCAGGCAAAACAACAAGAAAGCCGCAATGCCGGCGACACTGCGGCTCTTTAATTTAGTTAAAAAAATATTTTAACACCGAAGGACACTGAAGAAAATCAAATAATATTCGGTGTTCTCCTTTGTTTAATTAGTTAGACTTCTGCAAAAACGACCTCTTGTGTCATTTCGACCAACGGGAGAAGTCTTTTTACGTATGTCATTGAATTAAATAGATTTCTCGCTAACGCGCGAAATGACAAATTAAGCTATTTTGCAGAAGTCTATTATTAGTGAATGACCGTAAAAAATCCAAATGTACTAGTACGAAGGCGTCCATTCGACAAGCTCAGGACATGCCTCGCCGAGTATTTCTAAGCACGGAGCTGCATGCAGAAATCGTTCGGCGGGACGCCTCATACTAGTTTTCGGTCATCCCTAATTAAATAGGTCTGAGACTGAAATTTCGAAAGTAGAGTAAATAAAGTGGAAAGCCCGGGCCTCAGGCTTAGAGAAATTGGATTCAGTAAGAGACTTCTTAACCGCGAATGACTGCACCGACGAGGTAAAAGTCTCCAGTAGGTTGGGGCACACCGCCTTTGGGTTCCAGCGTCACGGCAAATGCAGTGAGGTTTATACTATCCGCAATGGTCTCGATGGTAAAAATTGCTTTGCCCTCCTCATCCAAAGAAAAGATGCCGGCGTCCACGGGTTGAGTGCCGCGCAGCATCCAGAGCTGGTAATCTTTGTCGGAAGGCGTCGGAGGTAAATTAAGAGCCGAAATAACGGCCAGCTTTTGGCCCGGATCCCAAAGAACTCTGCCAATTGCATCCGGGGAGGATTTCTGTCCCTGCAGATCAACGATACGAATTTCGGAAGATTGCAACACCTTGAGGATACGTTCCTGCTTGGAGAGCTCGGTGCGGAGCTGTGAAACCACCTGGTCGCTGACCTCTAACCGCTTTTTCAAAAAGGTGATTTCAGTCTTTACGTATTGGCTGTATAATCCCACCAGCACTACAATGACGGCAATTGCCAATGAAAGCCCCCAGCTCACTCTCATCCATCTTTCCCGGCCGCGCTGAAGAAGTTCAACGGTTGAATCCTCAACTTTCTCTTTGAGCTGAATCAAAGGTGAAGCAGCGGGCGCTTGCTGCGGCTCAATTGCAGCGAGGATTTGCTCTTTTACCAACGCAGACGGCTTTTGCGCAGGAGCCGCAAATGCCAGCCCGTTGACCACCTCATGCATTTCACGCAAGAGCGCCTCACATTCGGAGCACCCTTGTTTCAGGTGCTCTTCAACAGAGCTCTGCCCAGTTTCATCGAGTGCACCCAGACAATAAGCGCTAATCGAGTCTTTTATTTCATCGTGATTCATATATTATTCCATCGTCTGTTTCATCAGATTCCGTAACTTTTGCATGCCCAGGCGCATTCTGGTTTTTATGGTCCCCAGCGGCTGCAGCCGCTCAGCCGAAATCTCCGTTTGACTCAGTCCCTCAAAATAGGCCATCTCGATAGGCCGGCGTTGTTCCTCCGGCAATTGTTCAAGTGCGCCGCTGACCAGTTTTTGCTTCTCATTATAACTTACGATTTCAAACGGGTTTTCAGATTCATCTATGGTGATGTTTTGCACAATTTCTTCATTTATGAGGCCGGAGCTTTGCGCTTTTCTTTGTTTGCTGCGCAGTTGGTCAATGCAGCGATTGCGGCAGATAATGGTGACCCAGGAAAGCGCATTTCCCCGGCTCCGGCTAAATTTATCCGAATGATTCCACAGGTATAAAAACAAATCCTGCAGCACGTCTTCCGCCAATTGCTGGTCTTTAAGTATTTTTACCGCCAGTCCGAAAAGGTGCGCCGAATAGCGGTCGTAGAAGGTGGCCAGGGCCCAGGTTTTTTTAGCAGCAATTTCAGCAAAGAGCTGCGAATCCGAAACCTGTGCGGTTTCTTCCTGAGATTTACCCTCCATGGCGAAGTCCAGCTTCATTCGCAGAAGCAGGAGTTTGAAGGACAATAAAGAATGTAGTTTCGATAAAATCATTCGTGATAATTATAAAACAATTCAAATAAAAAAGCAACCTACTTAAGTGTTGTTCCACAAATGCGGGAACCCACAAAGTCTGTAATCCTTCCTGAGTTATTAAAAAATTAAAACATAGGTCATTATAACTCATATCTCATCTTTGAGTGCCGAAGAATCAATTGACAACTTCTACAAGATGAGGAAAATGATGAAAATAATCAAATCAATTTCGATAATTCTAGTCTTCGTTTTACCCGCCTTCGCCCAGGAATCAACATCTTCTCTTCAAAACGACCCTCATAATCCACCATTTAGAGAAAACACGATCCTGCTAAAGTTCAAGGATGACATTTCTTTCAATAAATCCTTATTAAAGGGCAATTCTATCGCCACCGGAATTTCTACTATCGATCAACTGAACCAAACCTACCGTGTAGAGTCGATGGTTTCGGTATTCAAAAATACCAAATCTAAATCGAACAAGACTTTCTTTTTAGATGCGATCGGCGAGAAACGTGACATACCGAGCCTGGACAAAATATATAAGATCAAATATCAGGCAAGGATTTCTCCCAAGCAATTAGCAGAACAGTATGCACAAGACCCTAATATCGAATATGCCGAGCCCGATTATTACTTCTTTAAGAGTGATACTCATCCAAATGATCCATTATATACAAACGGTGACCAGTGGCATTTTGCCGCAGTAAATGCACCAGCGGCCTGGGATTTAAGCACTGGAAGCAATAGCCAAATTATCGGCATCATCGATACAGGTGTTGATTGGAACCATCCCGACTTGAACGACAATATCTGGTTAAATACTCAGGAAATTGCAAACAACGGCATCGATGATGATGGCAATGGTTATATCGACGATGTTCGTGGCTGGGATTTCGTGAATGATGACAATGACCCCAATGATGACAACAGCCATGGCACGCATGTCGCAGGAATCGCGGCTGCCGAAACCAACAATAGTGTTGGTGGCGCCGGTGTGGCCTGGAACGCCCAGATCATGCCTGTTAAAATGCTGCAAAGTTCGGGGACCGGCACCTCAAGTGATTTGGCCGCGGCGATTCACTATGCCGCTCAGAACGGCGCAACGGTCATCAATATGAGCCTCGGCAGTTATGCGGAATCACAAACAGTCAAAGCGGCGTTGGAAAATGCCTACGTAACGGCAGTGCTGGTCGCTGCGGCAGGTAATGATGGCTACAAGGTCGATCCACCCTATCCGCCGTTTCCGGTTTACGCGCCCGCTTATCCGGCTTGCTACTCTTTCGTCATCGGCGTTGAGGCAACCACTCAGTCAAACACACTAGCCGCATTTTCCAACCGTGATCTTTCAGGTCCCGTGGTGGCTGCTAATGATTTTAACCATAACTATGAAATCAGAGCGCCGGGCGTGGACATCTGGAGCACCTTCCCCAGCAGCGATTATCACAAATTAAACGGTACCTCCATGGCAAGCCCCATTGTTGCCGGAGCCGTCGCTTTGATCAAAGATCACAATCCCAATATGTCAACAGAGGCTCTTTTTGCCAGGCTCATTCAAAGCGCAAACAATGGCATTTTGGATATATACGAGGCGATGACCCGGCAGCTGACGACTGACCTCCACTATGTGGGTTTTACCCTATTGGATACTCTCGCCGGTGACGATGGCGACGGCATACCCGATGCCGGAGAAACAATCCAGATCTTTGTTACTGTAAAAAACGCTGGCGGTGATGCTGACAGCGTTTGGTCGCAAATTCGTTTGGGTCAATTTGAAGATCCAGGTACAGCAACAATCGATAATGCAAATAGCCTGCTTGGAGATTTATCGCCGTATGCCACTCTGACAGGTGAAGACTTTCCATTTGTTTTGACCATCGATAGTGATGTTTCAAATAACCGTAACATTGTCCTTGAAGTTGAAATTTTTTCCAGACAGCAAAGCTTCGGCACAGAAGAAATCATCATTACTGTGCAAAATGGCCTTGAAATTTCCGGCTTAATCAGTCAAAACACGATCTGGGATGCTTCGAAAGAATATTTGGTTACTGGAAACTTGCGAGTTGAAACCGGCGTCACTCTCCAATTGGACCCTGGCGCCCGTGTCCTTCTTATCGAAGGCGCGACAATAGATTGTTGGGGTTCACTAATCGCTTTGGGTACGCCTGAAAATCCAATTTTTATCGGCAGCAATTCAGTGGAAAATCGTGGCAAGGGTTTCTCTTTCCGCAGCGGCAATACATTCCAATTTGATTATTGCCATTTTGATAATCTAAATTCTCTGTTCGAGAATCTCGGTGCTCGGGTTGAGGTTACGAACAGTCAAATCACAAATTGCGGCAATGAGTTTTTGAATGGCTTTGTGTTTAAGGGTGGAGATTTCCACGTTACGCAAAGCAATCTTTTCCATAATGTCTTTGCTCGAAATATCTCGGACCTAAGAAACAATTGTGAGTTCAGAAACAACAACTTTTCGTTCAATTCGGTCGGACATCTCAGTTCACTGGGATTCCTGAATTTCACTTCTGATGATTTTGTCTTTGACAAAAATAACAGCATCGACAATGACGCCCCGGTTGTGTGGATAAATTTCACCCACAAACCTTCGCATGACATGAGCGGCAACTACTGGGGCAGCTCCGACCTCAATGCAATTCACGCGGCTATTTACGACTTTGGTGAAGATGCACAATTACCCGGCGCCGTGGTTGAGCCCTTTTTGACCGCGCCGTCTGATTCCGCGCACGGCGTCGTTTGGAAAGTTGAAATCAATGGTTTGAACCCGCAGGAATCCGCGGTCGATCCAATCGGTTCAGAGACCGTTAAGTTCGATGTCTTTTTCAACACCGCAATGGATACCAGCGTTACACCCTTTCTAAGCTTCGGCGTCCGTGCACCCTTCACACAACATGTAATGCAGGATAACGCCTCATGGAGTGCAGATTCGACCGTCTGGACTGCATATTTCACATCCGGCCTTGAAACCGGTGATGGTTTGCAGACAATTCGAGTTGCCAATGCGCGTGACGCGGAAAATTTTAAAATCCCGACTGAATCTACCCGATTCCAGTTTATCATCCAGGCAGCAGCGGCGGCGTCTACCCAGTTTATCGCCAACGCAGATATTGGCAAGGTCGATCTGGAATGGCCGGTAGCAAATTCTTCAGATGTGCTTGGCTATAACATGTATCGCTTCGAGGCGCTAACCGACACGACCTTTAACGACACGCTTTTGATTAACAACGTCTTGATCACGGATTCTGTCTATACCGATTTTAACATTCTCCCCGATGTCACCTATTTCTATATGTATAAAGTCCTCGGCTCCGATTTCACCGAAAGTGACTTTTCCAAAACCGTCACCGCGACGCCGGTTAACGCGGCCGGCGGCGATGCAAACGGTGATCTTGCTGTGAATGTTCTGGATATTACTTCCATCGTTAACTGGATCTTAAATCAAAATCCACAACCGTTCCTATTTGATGCAGCCGACATAAATGATGACGGTCAAATCAATGTGCTCGACATTGTTGGTGTGGTTAACGCAATTATCGGATCTTCGACTTCAGGTTATACCGCCGCGTTTTCAAGTACACCTGCTGAGCTAGGACTGGACAACCAATCGGCACAGATGAAAAATGCCGGGTCGATTTCAGCGCTTCAGCTTAAAATCTCCGGCTCACAATTAAACCGGGATAACTTTGTACCGGGTGAACTGCTTCAAAACATGGAATATGCCTATTTCATTGAAAGCGATGAAATGACTCTGGTTCTTTATAACTTGAACAACGCTGCTTTAAAAGATGCGGGTACCCTTTTCAGTTTCACAAATGGTACTCTGGAAGAGGTAGTCGAAATCGTGGCCGCGGATGCAACGGGTGAGCTGATTCAAATTGGCCGGAACGGTGCAGAAGACGCCATCCCTGAAAAATATTCTCTGTCGCAAAACTATCCGAATCCCTTTAACCCGACAACTACCATCCGCTATGGTTTACCTGAACAACAGGACGTGGAAATTACAGTGTTCAACCTGCTTGGGCAATTGGTTAAGACCTTCCGTTTTCAGAATCAAACGGCCGGCTACCACGAGCTTAAATGGAATGGCAAAAATGACATGAACCGCGAGATTGCCAGTGGAATCTATGTGTATCGTTTAAAAAGCGGCAGTGCCATCATTACTAAAAAGATGCTTTTAATTCGTTAAGAAAGAAGGATCATACTTTGAAGTCAATATATAAATATGTTATTGCGTACTTATTGTTCTCTGTAACATCCGCGCTTGCACAAAACTCGTTGATCATCCCGGATGCTTCAGGTGACACAGGTGACACAATCTCCGTTTCATTACAGATTGATAATTCCGATAGTTTTGTCGCTTTTCAAACAGACATCTTGCTGCCGTCGCAGGTCAACTATTTGGCCGGTTCAGCGCAGGTGTCAAGCCGGGCAGGCGACCCTGCGTTATCTGCGGAAATCATTACCGGCCACACGCTGCGAATCGTGGTTTACTCCACCTCGCAAAGTACTTTCACCGGCAGCTCAGGCGAGGTGCTGAGTTTCCAGCTCATTCTGAATAACGATCCCGGCACCTATACTTTATCACTGAGCAACGTTTTTATCAGTGCCGCGTCATCGCAAAACATTTTGACCTCCGCACAAAACGGTGCCGTGACGATTTATGGCCCGGATATCAGTGTGTCTGCCGACAGTCTTGATTTTGACAGGACACCGTTAAGTCAGGTTACGGATAGAAATATCAATCTCAGCAATCCTGGCAATACCAGCCTGAATATATCCCGGATTTATACAGACAATCCATTTTTCAAAATTATCGGCGACACTTCGCTGACTCTCCTGGCGGGAAATAATATTTCCGTCCTGATACGATTTAACTCTCAGGAAAAAGGCGTCTTTAATGCCACACTTTTTGTACAATCTAACGACCCTGACGATCCTCTTGTGCAGTTTGCGTTATCTGCGATTGCTTTTGCGGTTAATGAATTACACACTCTGAATGCCTCGGGACGATCAGGCCATCAAGTTGACGTTTCTTTCAGCATTAATAACATGGAACCTTTTACAGGTTTCCAGTTTGACCTGGTTTTGGATTCGGTGCTGGAATATATTCAGGATGAAGTTGCGCTCTCTGCCAGAAAGACCGATCACTTGACCTCTGCGAATAAAATATCTGCAAACCGATTGCGGGTTGTTGCCTGGTCGCCCGGCAATCAACCTTTTACGGGCTCGGCTGGAGAAATTGTCACAGTGGGGTTTTTATTGGCAGGCTTAGGTGGAAACTACCCGGTGAATATCGAAAATGTGATTATTTCGGATGCGGCAGGTGACAATATAACATCCGACTTTTTTCCGGGAGCCGTGACGATTGTCTCCCCCGATATTAGCGGAGAACTGAATATTAGCTTTGATGAAACCTCGGTTCTCAGCACCGCAGCGACGAACTACACTTTAACCAACCAGGGTAGTGATACATTGGTCATTCATTCCTTTGCTTCCCCACAAGCGCGCTTCTGGAACAGTACCACCTTGCCGCAAACAATTGCGCCGGGAACCGGCAGGACATTTGAATTGAGATTTCACAGCGACAGCAAAGGAGCGTTCACGGATCGCTTTACCGTCCTCAGCAATGATCCTGATGAAAATCCGTTCTACATTCAGGTGTCAGCAACAGCTTATTCTCCAAACTCTATTTCCATCCGTGATGCAAGTGCGGTATTGAATGACACGGTAACCGTAAAAATCGATGTAGACAACTATGACGCCTTTGTTGCTTTTCAGGCAGATTTTGAAATTCCAGCCAACCTGACCCTGGTATCCGGCAGCGCCCGCCTGACCAACCGCAAGGAGGATCATTCTCTCACTGCAGTCCTGATTTCGGAGCATGTTATCCGTCTGTTTGCTTTTTCTATGAGTCAGTCGCCTTTCTCAGGAAATTCAGGCGCTGTTGTTGAACTGGACTTCCTGACCGGAATTTCTGCAGGCAGTTTTGACCTGGTCATAAGCAATGCAGTATTGGCGGACGCCGCATCACACAATATTTTGCGCGATACACAAAATGGCCGCCTGACAGTAGACAATCCCACCACAATTGAACCGGCCGACGGTGAACAACCCGAAAATTTTGCTTTGGAACAGAATTACCCGAACCCTTTTAATCCCTCAACGCAGATCAGGTTCTCCCTGCCGAAATCAACGCAGGTAAACTTGGCGGTCTATGATATTACCGGCAAAAAAGTGGCGGAACTGATCAGCGGTTTTTACAATTCAGGATTATATGATTTGGTTTTTGATGGCTCACGGTTGCCGAGTGGACTCTATTATTATGTTTTGCAGGCCGGAACGTTTAGAAATGTAAAAAGAATGATCCTGCTAAAATAGTAGGTGCATGCGACGCGGGTTGTGGGCGATACTGGATTCGAACCAGTGACCTCCGATATGTGAGACCAGCGCTCTAACCAACTGAGCTAATCGCCCTAGGGTTGCCTAAGCCTACCAATTTTTCGTTCAAAATCAAGAAAAGATTAAAACCAATCTTAGTGTCTTCGTGGTTAATTTAATTTGGAATTTGTCATTTGAAACTTGTAATTTATTTCTATTCAGAACTCGTCGTCTCAGTCCCCAGTGTTTTGCCTTTCTCAACTGCCGGCACGCCTTCCTTCAGCCAGACCGGCGCCGGCGCTCCTTTCAAATAATGATCGAAGAATTGCTGCATGCGAATTTGCCAGTCTTTTTTATTTTGGAACTTGGTCGGCCAGTGCGGCTCGTCGTTGTAGTTGATCAGCCAGACTGGTTGGCCAAGGCGCCTGAGCGCGACAAACAACTCGATGCCCTGATACCAGGGCACGTGGCCGTCGTGGTCGTTATGCATGATCAGCAGCGGCGTCTCGATTTTGTCGGCCCAGAAAATCGGCGAGTTTTCCATATAACGCATCGGGTATTCCCACAGCGAGCCGCCGATGCGGCTCTGGGTGCGCTCGTATTGAAACATCCGGCTGCGGCCCGTTCCCCAGCGGATACCGCCGTAGGCGCTGATCATGTTTGAGACCGGTGCGCCCGCTTCGGCAGCTTTGAAAATGTTGGTCCGCGTCACCATAAACGCGATTTGATAGCCGCCCCAACTATGTCCCTGTACGCCGCTGTTTTCCTCATCTACAAAGCCCTGTTTAATTAAGTCCGTCACGCCGGGCACCACGGCATTTAAGGCGCTTTCACCGGGATAGCCAACCCGGTAGGGAATGTCCGGCACAAAAACAACATACCCGCGGCTGGTATAGAATACCGGGACAATAACTGAGCGGTGTGCCTGGGGCGCCCTGTGACGGTGCAAATTCTGTGAGCTTTTTTCGTAAAAATAAACCAGCATCGGGTATTTCTTTTCCGGGTCGAAGTTTTCCGGTTTATACAAAATCCCCTGCAAGAGTTTGCCGTCGAGAGAATGCCACTCCATGAGCTCGGCCGTGCCCCAGAGATAATCCGATTGCTGCGGATTGGCGTCGCTCACTTTTTGCATCTCGCTTAGGTCCAGGTTGCTTACCCACAAATCCGGAAACTCGCTATAACTTGATCGGGTGAACAGAAGTGCATCGGCGTTTTTAGCCTGGGTCGGTCTGGAGAAACTCTTGTCCATTAAAGTCAGCGGGGAAAGCTGATTTGCGCCGTTCACGCGAGTACTGAAAAAGCCGCCCGCTTTGGTCTTATAATGAAACGTCGACAGCAGCATCGATTCATCCGGGTTGATGGCGCGTTCTTCCGGATCGAGACGCACATACCGAAACCGAAAATTATCTTCGCGTCCCAGTCCCTCGGTGATATTACGGGGAGCTTTTTTACCGGTCGGATCTAGAGCCCAGATATCATGCTTGTCATAAATGAGAAAGAGCCGGTCCTTTTCAGTCCAGCCCACGTTGCCGTAGGGATTGGCTTCATAGGCCCAGTCATGAAGCTCGTTATAAACCGGCTGCGGGATTTGTTTGCTTAGATTCAGGGGACTGCCGCCTTTTACCGCCAGCGCGTACCAGGAAGAATCCTGCCGTTCCCACCAGGTCAAATATTTTGCCGCCGGCGAGAGCCGCGCCCGCGACTGCAACTTTTGACGCACCAGCCTGCGTTGGCCGGTTTTGGCATTGATAACGTAAATATCGGTGTAAGCGGGCCAGTCCCAGGAGATGAGTTGCCGGTACGGCATATTCGAAGTGCCGATGGCTATGTCGGCATTACCCTCACTGCCGATCTCAACTTCGGGAATTTTCTCATTCGCCAATTGCACAACTCGCTTTTTGTCGAGATGAACGACGGCCAGATAGCTTCGTTTCCGTTCTTTCTCTGCTTCTTTGAGCTGCATCGGCTGCAGATAAGGATCTTTCCAATGCCAGATATCGACTTTGACTTTTTCGTCGTCCGGCTCTTCCTCATCCGGCTCCGGGGTCGGACGCGGCGCGGTTCCAAAAAGCAAGCGCTTGCCGTTTTTTGAAAACGAAACTTTACCATGTTCACTGACCCACCATCCTCCTGGAATGCCAGCAGTTTTTTCAGCGGCAACCATCTTCGCCGCTTTTGAGCCGATACGCCAGTGATATAATTTGTAAGTCGGTTGTTTGGCTTCAATGCTGTCACGATTGGAAATGAAAGCCACCTGGCTTCCCGCTTCATCGATAGCGATTTGTTTGTAATTGCCCGGTCCGGAAAGAACGATCGTGATCTCACCACTCTCCACTTCAACAGCATAAATTCCATCGGCAGCGCTGTCTTTGCTCGAGGCCGTGTAGACCAGCCACTTGCCATTTTCCGAAAATTGATAGTCCGTGACGTCAGAATAGGTGCTATCGGAAGCGGTCGCAAGGTTGCGTAGAATAAGATTCGTGCCTTCAACTTTTTTCTTTTTGTTATCCTTTTTTTCTTTCTTGCTCTCTGTCTTTTCTTCTTTGGTTTTGGTCGTGTCTTTCACATCTGTCTTTTGCAAGTGATAAGCAAGCCAGCCGCCGCTTTTTGGGGCTGTTTTGAAAGATTTAACCCGGGCGATTTTTGAAATCTCACCGGTGTTCAAGTTGACAATGCCAAGGGAATCTTTTGGCATCTCCTCTTTTTTCTTTTTGTCGCGCTTGGCTTTTTTCACCGAATCTTTTGGCGCCTGGATAAGAAATGCAGCGAACCCGGAGTCATAATCAAATTTGGCAGAAGCACCGCGCGGAAAAAAATAAGAAGTATCACCGGTGACACTCTTGATTTTCAATGCTCCATCTTTATCCTCTGGCCCAAGTGACCAGAGCACCCATTCGCCATCGACCGAAATCGAGCTTTCGTTTATCTTATTCCAGATGTCATAGGCACCGTGGTCCAGAGGTTTCTTCTCCTGGGCAAAAGCGCTCAGTGATACAAATATCAATAAAATGAACAGCAGTAGGCGGTAGGATCGTTTCATAGTCACCTCGGTTTGTAGAATGAATTTAAATTATGGAAGAAATTTATTAAAAGTACACTTCAAAGAAACGCTGCTATGTTTCGTCTTTGCGAATCCGCGATAACGGATGAAGCAATCCCCTTACTCCGTGCATGGAGATTGCTTCGCTCCTTTCGTCGCTCGCAAAGACGGCCTGAATGAAACCTTTCTCGCATACAAGACTACCGCAGGTAGCCGAAGCTAATATGTTAATAATTCAAAAAATTGTCAAGGTGAAAAGTGAGGCTAAAAATCCCTTGCTTTTTTAGGCTAAATGGGTTAACTACCTAAACCTGATCTCATTTTCATCAAAAAACTAGCTTTCAAAACAATTATGAATGCCGAAAATAAATCCGATCTTGCGCCGCAATTTTTAGGCGATATGCCCACCGACGAATTTAGCGAGGCCGGTCAGCAACTCATTGAATGGATTAACACTTACTTGCAGCAAATCGACCGTCACTCGGTCCTCTCCGGAATCAAGCCGGGGGATATTCGAAAGCTTTTGCCAACCGCACCGCCGAAATCAGGCGAGAAAATATCGGATATTTTAGGCGACCTGGATAAAGTAATTATGCCGGGCATGACCCACTGGAATCACCCCAACTTCTTTGCTTATTTTGCCACCAGCGGCAGCGCGGCGGGCATCCTTGGAGAATTAGCCAGTGCGGCATTTAATATCAATGGCATGCTGTGGAAATCGTGCCCCGCTTCGACGGAGCTGGAACAGGTGACTTTGGACTGGCTGCGGCAAATGCTGGGCCTGCCGGATGATTTTTGGGGCATCATTTACGACACCGCCTCTGTCAGCAGCCTGCACGCCATCGCAGCGGCGCGCGAGCAGCTCAGTGATTTGCGCATCCGCGAAGAAGGACTCTGCGGACGGAATTTGCCCCGCCTGCGAATGTATGCCTCCGAGCATGCCCATTCGTCAATTGATAAGGCAGCCCTTACTTTGGGGTTAGGCCTTGCCGGTATCCAGAAAATTCCCGTCGATGAAAAATTTCAAATGAAACCTGAAGCATTGAGCCAGGCCATTGCAGCAGACCGCAGGCAAGGATGGCGGCCGTTTTGTGTGGTCGCAACAGTGGGGACGACCTCAACCACCAGCATCGATCCCGTTCCTGAGATTGCCGAGATTTGCAACCGCGAAGATCTATGGCTGCATGTGGACGCGGCTTACGGCGGCTCGGCTGCGGTTGTCCCCGAAATGCGGCACGTTCTCGATGGCAGCGAGCGCGCGGATTCGATCGTGGTGAATCCACACAAATGGTTGTTCGTGCCCGTGGATTTAAGCGCCTTTTATACCCGCAAGCCAGAGGTGCTCAAACGAGCCTTCAGTCTGGTACCCGAATATCTGCGTACTCAGGAAGACGACGAAGTTGAAAATTTTATGGATTACGGCGTCTCGCTGGGGCGGCGGTTCCGGGCGTTAAAACTTTGGTTTGTTCTGCGCTATTTTGGCGTTGAAGGCATTGCCGCACGCATACGCTATCACATTGAACTGGCTCAAAAATTGGCGCGGTGGATAGATGAGCACGATGATTTTGAGCGCATGGCGCCCACACCCTTCAGTACGGTTTGCTTCCGGGCACATCCGGAAAACGTGACCGACACAGACGAATTGAATAAGATAAATGAACGCTTGCTTGAAGCCGTGAATGCGACGAGAGAAGTGTTCATGTCTCACACAAAACTCGATGAAAAGTATGTGTTGCGGGTGGCGATCGGAAATTTGCGTACGGAAGATCGGCACGTGCAAAAGGCCTGGGAGTTAATTCAAACGAAATTAATAGAATTGATGAAATAATCCAGATGAATTTCAAATATCTTCGGTTAACCTTCTTTTTCCTAATCACCTTAATTGGCTGCCGCCACCAATTAGACAAATTCGGCAACACAAATTGCGCATTTAAAGTAAGTTATAATCCCTATGAAGTCGTAGATTGGACGAGCTGGCAAAGGTGTTTGTCTCAGCAGCACGATCACACTCGCGTCACTGAGTCGAGAATTCGGGCTTATGACGAAGCCGGTTATCAAGCTGTCCCGCTCATGCACTATTCCGGAGTGCAATCGTTAGAATATACGAGCCGCGAACGCCTGTGGCCTTTATCTGAATTTCTAAAGGAATACCCCAGTGATGAAGCATTTTTAGAAACAACCCAAAATCTCAAATTTTTCATACCGAGCATGGAAGAAGTAGGTCGACATCACATGACGTCTCCATTTTTAACCACTTACCTTGAATTGTGGGAAAGAAATTTTAGTCCAAACAGACAGGTTTGGCATTATTTCTCGAACCAAAATTTGATCGATAAAATTATTCAATTCGGTGGATTACCAATTATCGCCCACCCGACGGGAAAGTTAGGATTTTATCGGAAACTCAACAACTTTAATGCAATCGAAATCTACAACGCATTTTTTGATTATCGTTTTAGAACTGGCGAGTTCAGGCGGGACCAGAACCAACACTTTCTGGAAGTCTGGGATGATTTGCTTACTTATAAATCCACTAAAATTTTCGGCTATGCGGTTAACGATTGGTATGGTCCCTACAATTTGGAAGTCAAAGAATCCCACCCTCAAACTTATGACAGCGGCAAAACGCTGGTGATGCTGGAGACTTATTCCCTTGAATCGTACCGGCGATCCCTGGAAGCCGGGGCGTTTTTCGCAATCAAGGATCACGGTTTTGAAAAGGGTCTATACCCACAAATCAATAAAATAGAAGTCGATGAGCAATCGATCACACTTGAAGTTACTGACGGAGAGGTGAACTGGAGCTTTTGTGGCGAGGTCATTCAGCAAGGATTATCATTTGATCTCAGCCATCTGCCGCATAATTTAAATTATATTCGAGCTGAAGTGGTCAATGAAAACAGTACTATTTATATTCAACCATTCTCGTTAACTGAAGTCGAGCACAAAATTACGGATTAAATCGCGTGCGAGTCAAAGACAAAACCGTGCTTATCACCGGAGCAGCCCGCGGAATTGGCCAAGCGACTGCCCTGGAATTTGCAAAGGCGGGCGCGGATGTCATCGGTATAGATCTTTCCTTTGCGGATGTGCAGCAAACCACAGAGGCGGTGGAAAAGCAGGGCCGCGCCTTCCAGGCTTTCTCCTGCGATATAACGGATGGGACGGCTGTCTCTGAAATGCTTAAAAAGGCGCAGCAGTTTAAAAGCGGGTTCGATATTCTGGTTAACAATGCCGGTGTGCTGCCAAGCGGTCCTTTTATGGATCGGGACTTTACTGCCTGGCGCAAGACAGTCGAAACAAACTTGATCGCTTTAATGGCATTAACTCATTTGGTGCTGCCCTATCTTTTGAAAAGAAAAAACGCGCACATCGTGAACATTGCCAGCATTGCCGGGAAATACGGAACTGAGGGCGTCGTTGCTTATTCGGCCTCGAAACATGGCGTTGTCGGTTTCAGTTCAGCATTGCGTTTTGAATTGCAGGATACTCCTGTTGGGGTGAGCTGTATCTTTCCAAGTCAGGTCGAAACTCGTTTGAGTGAAGGCGTATCACACACATTTCTGACTCCGGTGATACAGCCACGCGATGTAGCAGTGGCGGTAAGGAAAGCTGTGGAGAAAAATTTAGCTGAAGTCTACGTCCCAAAGTCGCAGCGTTTTGTCGTATCCGTGATACCGAGCCTGGCCCCTCGTTTTGCACGATGGTTAAATCGTATGATGGGAGCTTCTCAAGGTTGGGTCCATGCAAAAAAAGAGATTTCCACTGACGTTGCGGAAAAGCGTGAAGCGTAAGAAGATGAATGGCAGCAAACTTTTAAAGTTTAGTTAACGTAAACTGGTAAATATGAAAATCCTCAGTCGATTCTTTTATTTCTTTTCACTTTTTCTCATTTACATTATTTTCCGGGAGTTGTTAGAACTCTATCTCCTGACCCGGGCTCTGCACCCGGCCTTTGGGTACGCGACTTTGGTCCTGCTCCTCGGCTTGATCATTTATAGCATTATCATTCCGATTTACAAAATTATCAAAATCCCCAAAAACTACGCACCGAGCAAAGATAAAAATAGAGCCCCGGAAATCATTCAGAATCGTCTTAATAAATTTAAAACCAACCCTTTTCTGATAGAGTCTGGATTTGATTTTTCAAACATTGAGGAAACCGAAGAAGGGTATCAAAAAACAATTGAGGTGCTGGAAAAAGAGAGTGAGCAGATTAGAAAGAGGTACGTCCTGCGGCTTTTTTACAGCTCCAGTATCTCGCAAAATGGTTTTCTGGATGCCATTCTCATTTTATCTTCGAGTGTTAATCTGGTTAAAGAACTGTTCGTTTTATATCACGGCCGGGTTTCAAACAAGGATTTATGGGCCATTGCCAAAAAGGTTTATCTGTCGATGGCCATCGGTGGCTCTGAAGGCGTTGAGTATGCTACCCAGGAGTTGTTTTCAAAGTTTGCCACGGAGAGTATTAAAAGCGTGCCTTTTGCGGATAGGATCTTCGGCTCACTGGCCGACGGTTTTGTGAACGCAGCGCTCCTGACTCGCATTTCTCTTCTTACGGAAAACTACTGCAAATTGGTCACTATAGAATCTGACAAAGACCTCAATCCTACCTCAAAGTTTATTCTTAAAACGACCAAATTCATCACCTCGGACATCATGGAAAAAATGACGGTTGAACTGCTCAGGATGAGCAAAGAAAAGACGGTCGATACGGTCATGCTGGCGGTCAATCCGGTCGCACATCTATTTAGCAAAACGATAGATAAAGTTAAAGAAGGAACGGAGAAAGTGACTTCCTATCCGAAAGAAATGCTCAGGGATGTCGCCCACATTGCAAATCGGCCACTCGTTTATGGGTTGGATCGATTGTCGAGTATTTTTCGAAAAGTGCGAGGTTAATCCAAACTCTTAACGATTGTGTCAGACGTCTTTGCGAGGCGTTCCCGCCGAAGCAATCTCAAGACTGCCTTGACCAAAAAGATTGCCGCGCTGAGAAACGCTCGCAAGACGCCAAAATTTAAGTCCATTATTCGTCCCCACCAAAGTTCTTGCATTTTTTTACCAAATCATTAACTTTGAGTGATTGGCTATCAGCTAATAAAATTCAATTAAAATGGTTATTGTAAATCACTCAACAGGTGATTCGATATTCAGGACGTAACTTGCAAAAAAAATTAAAAGTCAAAGGCCAAACGCCTATTTCAACCTTGAAATAAATCAAGCGAAATTAATTTAGAAAATGCAAGCTGCCATTTCCCAACCTCTAACCGGACGAATCAAATTTAACTGGATTCTGAGTCGCCGGAAAGATCTGCTTTTTTACATCGGCTCAGCGCTCGCCGGCTGGCTTTATGTCGGCATCATTTTTTATGCAATTTATGCTTTGAATGATCCGCTTCGAGACGCCTTTTTAACTTTGCAGCTCGGCGGCATTAAGATCTCTTTGAACCTTGAGTTGCTGGTGGTCATAAGTTGGGCCATCATTCTGGATGCACCCCATGTTTGGGCGACCCTCGGACGGACACTTTTCGACCCTGACGAGTGGCGGGTGCGCGGACGAGAACTTCGCTTCTCGTTCATCTGGTTTTTTGTCGGACCGGCGGCCATTTTGTTGCCCTACTTTGTTGGCGCTTTGACACCAAACCTTGGCTTCACAACGCCCCTAGAAACGTTGGCAGTGGGCGGCATCCTCTTTTTTGTCTTCTTTCGACTTTGGGCTTACTACCATGTTGTGCGTCAACACTGGGGCTTTTTTGCGCTCTACAAACGCAAAGCAAACGATAATGAAGCGCTTACCAACAAGCTCGATTATTGGTTCTTTAATTTGACTTTGTACATGCCGCTGCTGATGTTTTTGACCAGCTCTTTTTACAAAAACACGCCGGGCTTTCCACCTTTAGGGCTGCAGGCGCCAATCTTTGCAAATCTGACTATCAGCTCCATTCTGCACCCGTTGGCCTGGACAATTTACCTGGCAATTATTCTGCTTTATATCGGCTTTCAAGTCAAGCTCTGGAAAGCGGGTTCAACCCTTAACGGCAGCAAACTACTCTATATGTGTTCGATCATTCCGCTGCATTTTGTTGCTTTTAGCCACCCGATTATGGCCGTTTTTATCGTGCCGCTGGTGACAATAGGCCATAACATTCAATATCACTGCATTGTCTATTCCTTCGCACAGAATAAATATAAATCGAAAACTGACAGGGAATTTAGATGGGTGAAAGCCTTGTTTAAAAACTTTACAACTTATGCTTTAGTTGGCCTGGTGTTCACGTTTGGCTTTTACAAAGGTCCCTGGATTGATTGGCTCAAATCAGTCAGTGGCTTGGAACTGGATACAGTGCTGCTAAATTCAATCGGGATGATGGCGGGCATTAAAGATCCGGCATCTTTAAGATTAGGCGAACGGGTTTTCGCCGCCTTCATCCTGGGTTTTGCCATGCAGCATTATTATTTGGATTCCAAAATCTGGCGGGTGAATCGGGATAAAGATGTGCAGAAGAATTTAAAAGTTTAATAAACCTGAGGGACACAGAGGGCACAAAGGAAACACAGAGATTACAGAGAAAAAAAGCCATCTTTATTTTTGTCTTTCCGGCATGTTTCTAGCCGGAATCCAGTTTCGCATCGGTGTGGATGCCGGCTTAAGAGCATACCGGCATGACAGAACTAAAAACAAGTCAGAATAATTGAAAAAAATAATCTCCGTGTTCTTTGTGATTCTCCGCGCTATCTGTGTCCGAAATATTTTAAAAACGGAGGGAATATGTCACGCACTAAATTTTTTGTATTCGGACTGATACTTCTTCTTAATTGCAGTAAAAATTCCAAAGTACCGGAAGGCTACGACCCCGATATTTATGAGCAGGCTTTGAAAATTGCCCAGTCAACTATCATTTTAGACGGTCACGTCGATGTGCCATACAGACTGGTTGAGCAACAAGAAATGGATGACATCTCCCAAGCTACTACCAAAGGAGATTTTGATTTTCCGCGCGCGAAACAAGGCGGATTGGACGTGCCCTTCATGTCAATTTATATCCCGGCGGATTACCAAACAGAACACGGGGCTTCCAAAAAACACGCTGAAAAATTAATAGCCATGATGGACAGCATTGTCGCAACAAATTGGGATAAATTTGCGCCGGCCATCACTCCCGATGACGTAAAGCGAAACTTTGAGAAGGGACTCATTTCATTTCCTTACGGCATGGAAAACGGCTCGGCTATCGAAGACGATTTGTCAAACGTTGAATATTTCTATAAAAAGGGAATCCGTTATATCACCCTGACCCACGGCAAAAAGAATTTGATCTGCGATTCCTCTTTTGATCCCGATAATAAAGATTGGAACGGCTTGAGCCCTTTTGGCCGGAAAGTCGTTGCCGAAATGAACCGACTGGGAATTATGGTCGACATTTCGCATGTTTCTGATTCAACGTTTTACCAGGTTTTAAGAGAGTCCAAAGTCCCGCCCATTTGCTCGCATTCAAGCTGCAGGCTGTTTACCCCCGGAATGGAACGAAATGTCAGCGACGATATGCTAAAAGCGCTGGGAGAAAAAGGCGGCGTGATTCAGATTAATTTTGGCTCTTTTTTTCTTACTCAGGAGGCCAACGAAAAAGGTTGGGCTCAGTGGAACCACAGTTTAAAGTTCATGGACGACAACTCAATCACCGATCAAAACGATCCCCGTCTTGAAGAAGAGATGAAAAAATACGACCAGGCCAATCCATTCCCGTATGCAAGCATCGAAAATGTTGTCGATCACATCGATCATGTGGTCAAAGTAGCCGGCATCGATCATGTCGGCCTCGGTTCTGACTTTGACGGCGTCGGCGATTCGCTGCCGGTCGGTCTGAAATCAGTTGCAGACTATCCCAACTTGATTTACCATTTACTGAAACGCGGCTACTCTGAAGAAGATATTAAAAAAATATTAAGCGGCAATGTATTGAGGGTCTGGCAGCAAGTAATTGATTACGCGAAACAATCGTAACATAGAGGAGCATATAAGAGCAGATGGAGCAAATTCAAAATATGCAGCAAAAATTAGCCGGGGAACTTCATGTCAGGGAAAAGGAATAAAGGTTAAGCAAGCGTTGTTCACAGAAATGATATTAATTCTCCATTGCAAAGGGATATGGCCGCCTTTTAAACCTGTCCCCGATATAGGTCAGCGCTATCTTGAGGCCATTTGCCGCATAGACTATCATGAGGGGCTCAACAGGAATACGATATCTTATTTTGCCATAGTAGAATGAGTAAGTGATGGCCAAGGCTAAAATCGCAGTCAGAAGTAACAGGGATTTACGCAAATCTTTACCGCTGCAGAGCAGTCCTAAAATCGCCAACCCTAATATTGCGCCAAAAGTCACGGCACTGATAAGGGAACTCAGCTGCGACTGAGAAAATTTATTTGTTTTCGTAATTCTCTTGTCTTCCTCATGAATAGCGGCATTGTAATTGGGATCAGCTGATTTCAAATACAATGAAGGCGTTAAACGAAAGAAGTTTACGAAATTCTCCTTAAAATGCCGCGAAAAGGTCCCCGGGTTTTTATACATGGACATAAATTTCTCCTGAACTCCCGCCATCGACCTTTTGTTAACCCGATTTTCTTCAAACATAAGCATTTTGCGGACAGCGTCCTCCCGCACAGGAATGAATTTGCCATGATGAACATAATTTCTGGTGGTCCATGTTATTAGTGGAAGGATGATGAAGGCAAGCATCAGACAACTGTGAGCAATTTTATGTTTAAATTTCAAATTCGTATTGAACAACAGCCAAAACACAGCGGCAATGATCACAATTCCCAGTGGAACAATCGCCAGCGCAGCAATGCTTATGAATAACCCGGCCAGGGAACTCAAATAAATCTGATTTTTACGAAAAACCAGCACTGCAAAGTAAACCCCAATTGTTACCATTAGGGTGCCTAACAGCGTGGGATATTGCAGTCCGGCAAGAAAAATAAACATCGGGTAAAGCGATGCAATCAGGGCCGCGATCGCACCTGCAATACGACCATAAATTTCTTTGCCCAGAAAATATATCACCAACACAAGCAGTGCACCCATCACTGAATCCATTATTCGCAAAACCAGAAGGCTTTTGCCACCTGCCAGAAAATAGACTAAAGCCATCCAGAGCGGATAAAGCGGCGCTCTCTTAAAGTCACCAAAGCCCTGACCCTCCAAAATACTCACGGCACAATCTTCATAAGCCAGTGAATCGCTGAAATAAAACTTGTCCTCCAGTGAGAGAACAAAAATCACTCGCAGCGCCAAACTCAGGCCAAAAATTAGCAGCAGAAATTTCCGCTGGTTGTGAACAATTGTATGCAAATAATTAAAAATCATCATAACTGAAATTAAATTCTGGTTTGCTGGATGCTGGATGCCGGATACTGGATGCTGGTTACTGCGATCTTGAGATCTGCATCAAGAATCAAGAATCAAGCAAAGAATCTCCCTATCTTACAACAAAGGATTTAATTTTATAAATAGGTTCTCCAAAGCCGGGCCTGCCGTCCTTACAATTCACTTTGTAGTTTGGGTTAATCATCTCAAAATATTGTCTTGCATCTTTAGCATTTTTTATTGGATATGCTTTCTTCTCTTTATGATTATAGATGAACAAATTCTCAAATGCGTAATTTTGCACTCCAGAGCCAATGATACGAATTCCATCATCGTTAATATCAATATCGGGAGTAATGATATTGGCCCGAATGGTGTTATCCTGATAAAGCAGCTTTAAAGCCCCCTCTAAATCCCAATTTGATTCAAAAACGGTTGCCGGACCGTGGTATCGACATTGTCCATCAACTATCAAAGTAGTCCCTGCAGATAATGCCGGAAACGTCAGGTGAATTTCATCAAGAAGATTATGCTGCTGTTCATTCGCAGCAACCCAAAATGAGGCTATGTGGCTGTTAACAATGAAACCTGAAACGCAAATCAGGGTCACGAATGCGCAATAGCCTTGCCTTCTGACCCATCTG
>SMXC01000107.1 GCA_004356825.1 Caldithrix sp. | reverse complement strand
TACAGTGTTAAAGTATTACCTTGTTTTATCAAGTTGATTATTTAAAATATTTGCGCCTGAACACCCAAACACCCGAACACTCGAACACTCGAACACCCAAACACTCGAACACTTTATCCACATTACGATGATATTTAGAAAACACTAGAAGTGAATATCCTCATCCTCGAACCCTATTTTACCGGCTCTCACAGAGCCTGGGCACAGGGGTATCAAAAACAGAGCAAACACACCGTTGAAATTTTAAGCCTTTCCGGTAACTTTTGGAAATGGCGCATGCACGGCGGCGCTGTCAGTCTGGCGCAAAACTTTCTTGCCACTGATTTTGAACCCGATTTGTTACTCGCCACCGACATGCTCGATCTAACCACCTTTCTATCCCTGACGCGCCATAAAACCTCCAGGATTCCGACAGCCATTTACTTCCACGAAAACCAATTGTCCTACCCTTGGTCGCCGGCCGATCGCGATGTTATGCAAAAACGTGATAAACACTATGGATTTATAAACTATGTCAGCGCTTTGACTGCTGATGTTGTGTTTTTCAATTCTAAATATCACCAGGACAGTTTTTTAGACGAATTGCAGCGCTATCTGAAACACTTCCCCGATCACATCGACCTGGAGAATATCGATAGAATAAAATCCACGAGCAAAGTTTTGCCATTAGGATTAGATTTGTCTCGCCTCGATAAATTAAAACCAGCGCTAAACCCGAAACTCGAAACTGGTCACGCGAAACCTTTGATTTTGTGGAACCATCGCTGGGAATACGATAAAAATGCGGGTGAATTTTTTAAGGCGCTTTTTCTGATGGCCGAAAAAGGGTTGGATTTCGAAATTGCCATTCTTGGCGAAGCGTTTAGTGAGAAACCCGAAGAATTCAGACTCGCAAAAGAAAAACTGGCATCTCGAATCATTCAATTTGGATACGCGAACGAATTTTCCGAATATGCCCATTGGCTTTGGCGGGCGGACATTTTGCCGGTGACTTCGAATCAAGACTTCTTCGGCGCCAGTGTGGTTGAGGCGATCTACTGCGATTGCTTGCCGATCCTGCCGGCAAGACTGGTCTATCCGGAACTAGTTCCGGCTGAGTTACATGACAATTATCTTTACCGGAATTTCGATGATTTGGTCACTCGACTGGAGCAGGCGATTTACGATTTTGACGCTTTACCAAGTCAAAGCTTAAGAGATATTGTAAAAAAGTTTAATTGGGCTTCGTTGGTATCTGACTATGACGATGAGATGGAAAGTTTTTGTTGAAATTTCTCATTGGGTAAATTATATTAAGAATTCTGTAAATGACATACAAAGTACTTATCACCTCATTTATAGACTTGAGCAAAACGGGACACAGAGAACACTGAGTAGCACAGAACTCACAGAGAAAAGATTTAGGTAAACGAGAAGATAAGAAATGGTAGATATGGAACAATTGAATGCTCTTTCTGAAAGAGTAATTGGTTTAGCAATTCAGGTTCACCGTGAGCTTGGACCAGGATTACTTGAATCCACATATCGAACCTGCCTTTGCTATGAACTTAACCAGGCCGGAATAGAATTTTTTTGAGGAAGTACAAGGTCCAATTAAATACAAAAACATCTCAATCGATTGTGCATATCGAGCAGATATAATAATAAAAAGTCAGTTAATCGTAGAAATAAAACATGTTGAAAAAATTATTCCGGTTCATGAAGCGCAATTATTAACCTATCTAAAGCATCAGAATATAAAATTAGGGTTACTTTTAAATTTCAATGTAAAACTTTTGAAAGATGGTATCATTAGAAAAATAAATTAAAATCTTTGAGTTCTTTGTGATTCTCAGTGTTCTCTGTGTCTAAAAGGTTTTAAACGTTTTTATTTTATAACTATAACTTATTAATCAAAGGAAGTTTACAACATGAAAAATCGAGTCAATCGAGACTATTCACAAATCTCAGCTTTATTTGTAGTTTTACTCTTTTCTTTCATTTTAACCCAAACCGGTTTTGCAGGCGATGTTTTCAGCGAAAAGGATTTGCTTAAATTAAAGTCCGCTACAAGTGCGAAAATCAGCCCAAACGGTGAGTGGATTGCTTATACTGTGAGTGTGCCTCGCAAAGCAGGTGACAAACCTGGTTCGGGCTACAGCGAGCTTTACCTGATTTCTACCAAAACAAGAGAGATTCGCCCGTTTATTACCGGTAAAGTCAACGTGCGGTCTGTCTCCTGGCGCCCGGACGGCTCGGCAGTTGGCTTTCTTAGCAGTCGTGGAGAAAAGGCTAAAACGCAGGTGTGGATGATCTCTCTCAGCGGCGGAGAGGCGAAACAAGTGACTCAATCCAAAACAAACGTTTCTTCCTTCCGGTGGCATCCAACGGCAAATAAGGTCGCGTATTTAGCGAGCACGCCTGAATCCAAACACGAGAAAGAGTTGGAGGAAAAGGGGTATGGCTTCGTTTTCTATGAAGAAAATTTGAAACATCGAAATTTGTACCTGGCTGATTTGGACAGCGAGGATTCCAAAGCCGAGCAGTTGACCAACGATGTGACCGTCTGGTCATTTGAATTTTCTCCCGATGGCAAGGCCATTGCCGCTGCGGTCACCAAAGAAAATTTAATCGATCACAGTTATACATTTAAAACTGTGCATCTGCTGGATCTTAAGAGCAACGAACTGAAACCGCTGACCCAGAATCCCGGCAAACTTGGAAATTTTGCATTCAGCCCGAACGGCAGGCAGTTGGCTTATGCCGCGGCTCTCAGTCAAAAAGATAATGCGGTCAGTCAGGCCTTTGTCATTTCAATTAACAGCGGAGAAACGACTAATTTAACTCAGAAAAATTTCCACGGCCATGTTAATTGGGTTGCTTGGAAGAATAACAATACATTGTTCTATCACTCAGATGAAGGAGTTGAAACGACCCTGAGCACGGTCAGGCTTACTGGAAACGGCGTAAACCGGAAAGTCATTCTTGATTCAAAGAAGACCGGCGTTGTGTTCGGTTTGCCGAGCACCACCAAAGATTTTAAACACACGGCTTTGGTTGGGCAATCACCGAAATTTCCAGGAAATGTGTTCTATTTTAACGGCAAGAAAATGACGAAGCTGACCAACGTCAATCCGTGGCTTGCAGATAGAAAGTTAGGAAAGCAGGAGCCAATACAATATAAAGCCCGCGATGGCAGGGAAGTAGAGGGGCTGCTCATTTACCCGGTGGATTATCAGGCCGGCACAAAATATCCGATGGTTGTAATTGTGCACGGCGGTCCGGAATCAAACTATTCAAACGGGTGGCTCTCCCGATACTCTGCTCCCGGTCAAAACCTGTCGGGTAAAGGGTATGCGGCGTTTTATCCAAATTACCGGGCCTCAACCGGGTACGGCGTTGCGTACGCCGGATATGGCTATAATAACCCGGCCGGGGTGGAGTTTGACGACATTGCCGATGGAATTGATTACTTAATCGATCAAGGCATTGCCGACCGTGACCGCGTCGGTCTGGGCGGCGGGTCATACGGCGGCTATGCTTCCGGTTGGTTTGCAACCTATTACACCAAGTATGTCAAAGCCGTCTGTATGTTTGTAGGAATCAGTGACTTGATCAGCAAGCGCGGGACTTCTGATATTCCTTATGAAATGCAGTATGTACATTTGGGCCAAAAATTGGAAGATATGTGGGATTTAAGTCTAAAACGAAGTCCGATTTATTATGCTCATCAAAGCAAAACGGCGACCCTGATTTATGGCGGCTTGGCGGATACCCGCGTTGATCCGGGCCAAAGCAGGGAGCTGCATCGGCGAATGAAAATGAACGGCCATCCCGCAGTTCGGCTGGTGCAGTATCCGGGCGAAGGTCATGGGAATCGCAAACAGCCGGGGCGGATTGATGTCTTATACCGAATTCTCGACTGGTATGATTGGTATGTTAAAGACGCCAAACCCTTAGAGGGTCCGATGCCGCCTCTCGATATCAGCGACAAATATGGATTGGAATTAACCGAGTAAAGGACTTAAAGTAGGGAGCAGAAATGTCTGTTCCCTACAAAAGTGATGGCCTCGAAACGAAATAAACGTTCAGAAGAAGAGCTGAAGGATTTGGGCTTTGGCTCCCGCGTAACGGAAAACAGCCCGCTCCGCTTACTCAATCGAGATGGCAGCTTCAACGTAGAGCGGGACGGTCTGCCATTCCTGCAATCTATTCATCTTTATCATTCGCTGCTGACGATGTCGTGGTGGAGATTTTATTTAACGATTACTTCTGTATACATTTTTATTAACATCCTGTTTGCCCTGGTTTTTGTATTTGCTGGCGTCCCAATTGATGGGGCGACAAGCGTGACAATCTACGGCCGGTTTTTAGAGGCGTTCTTTTTTAGTGTGCAGACTTTTACAACTGTCGGATATGGACGCCTGTCGCCCATGGGCGTGTTGGGCAACATTATTGCCTCGTTCGACGCATTTGTGGGTTTGATTTCATTCGCTATTGCAACCGGCCTTTTATTCGCCCGCTTCTCGAGACCTAATGCAAAAATCTTGTTTAGTGAAAGAGCCATCATCGCGCCTTATAAAGACATCACCGCATTTGAGTTTCGAATGGCAAATGTTCGCAGCAGCCAATTGGTAAATATTGAAATAAAGGTACTATTTAGCGAACTTCATAAATCAGACGGAAAACTCAGGAGAAGTTTTCATGAGCTGCCCCTGGAACGGCACAAAGTGAATTTTCTGCCTTTACATCTGACAGTCGTTCATCCTATTGAAAGAGGGAGCCCCTTAAGTGGCTTTAAAATGGCGGATCTCGAAAAATCCGACGCGGAATTCCTTGTTTTGATCAGCGCTTTTGACGAGACTTTTTCACAAACGGTTCATACTCGAACATCTTACAAATTCAGGGAGATTGTCTGGGGAGTCAAATTTAGTGATATGTTTCAGTATTCAGGCAATGGGGCAGTACGTGTTGACTTAAAGCGTATTCATGATATTGAGAGTATTGCCGAATAAGGTCGGATATTTTT
>SMXC01000106.1 GCA_004356825.1 Caldithrix sp. | reverse complement strand
GTCGTCCACTTTCGGGGTTGGAAACTCCAGATTTAGAACAAGAAATGATAAAGAATGTTTCGTCGATTCATTGGCGTTTACGGCTTATAAGCGGGAAGTCTTTGCCAAGTACGGCCTGTTTGATGAAGAGCTGGACCGGTGCCAGGATGATGAATTTAATTTCAGAATACGAAAATACGGGGGCAAAATATTACTTACGCCTGCAATAAAATCATGGTACTATCCACGTTCAAGTTTTAAAAAATTGTGGAAGCAATATTTTGGTTACGGCTACTGGAAGGTTCGCCTTTTTCAGAAACACTTTTGGATGATGCGACTGCGGCATTTTATTCCCGCAGCTTTCGTTGGCAGCCTTATCCTTTTTCTATTTCTAGCACCTTTTATAGATACGGCTTTTTGGTTTTTCATTGCCAGCTTCTCGTTTTATGTTCTTGCCTCCATAACTGCAGCAACTTTAACCTGGCGGAGTAATAAGAGAGTAACGATAACAAAGATATTATTATCATTTTATATTCTACATTTCTCATACGGCTCAGGGTTTCTCTGGGGATTGATTCGATTTGCGCCTCGTTGGCTAAAAAATGAAAGTCTTACTCAAGAGGGCGTACCTGCTGAATCCAAATGAGCGCTGAAGTGCGGGAAAAAATCCTTATGCTCAGAAGCAGCGCTGGAGTTTTCGGGGCGGAGCGCGTCATTCTTGAATTAGCAACCGGACTCGCTAAGACCAAATTTGAGCCGATTATTGGCGTCCTTGAGAACAAAAGCAAATCCTGGGCAGAATTAGCCACAATTGCAGAGAAATCCGGTTTGCAGGTAAATATATTCAGATGCAGAAAACCATTTGATTTCAGAACCGCAGTTCAAATCCGTAAATTCATAAAAAAACATCAAATTGCTGCTGTGCATGCTCACGGATACAAAGCCAATTTCTACTCACTCATAGCTACGCTTTTTACGGAAATTTCTTGCCTCGCAACATGCCACCCGTGGACCGAAACGGACTATAGTTTTAAGGCTCGTCTTTACACATTTTTGGACAAACTGTGGCTTAAAAGAATGGATGATGTCGTTGCCGTCTCCAGGCAAGTACGGCAGCAACTTTTGACTCATAAAATAACTGCCGAGCTAATTCCGAATGGAATCGAAATTGGTAGATTTAACGGACTCCATAAAGCTGGAGATCTCCGCGACAGCTTTGGTTTCTCAAAATCAGATATTGTAATCGGCACGATAGGCAGATTAGTGCCGGAGAAGGGATATACATTTCTGTTAAATAGCGCAAAAAGCATTTGCAAGAAATATCCGAATGCAAAGTTTATTTTTATTGGAGACGGGCCGTTGCGCGCTAAGCTCCAGCGACAGGTCGAAGCGTTAAGTTTGCAATCAAATGTCATATTTTTAGGTAAACGCAATGATATTGCTGGACTCTTTTCAGTGATGGATATTTTTGTGCTTTCTTCTATATCCGAAGGTTTCCCAATGGTTTTGCTTGAGGCAATGGCTGCTGGAAAACCAATAATTGCAACCAGAGTTGGTGAGATTCCTAATATTATCAATGGTGGGGACTCGGGTTTGCTTGTTCCTCCTCAGGATTCTATCGCCCTAACAAGCGCAATTGAAATATTTCTAAGGGACAAGCAAAAAGCCAACGCCATGGCACTGGCAGCTAGAAATGAAGTTTCGGTTAATTATTCGTCCAGTCAAATGGCACTCAAGTATATAGAGCATTACAAAAAACTGATTTCGTAAACTTGATCTCACCTGCAATGCGAATTCCAATCATATCAATCGTCATCCCTGCCTACAACGACGCAAATCATTTACGTAAATATCTATTGAGCGTTTCACGTTCGACCTATACGGATTATGAGTGCATCGTGGTTGATGACGCCGCAACGGATGAGGCTGTTGCAGTCGCAAAAGAGTTTGCCGGAAAAGTGTTAGAACTAAATCGGAATCGGGGGCCGTCTTTTGCCAGGAATGAAGGCGCCGGGGCCGCTTCCGGGGATATTCTGTTCTTTATCGATGCCGACATTGAGATTTATGGCGACACCCTTTCAAAAATTGCATTAAGCTTTGACAACCGGTTGGATATTGATGCCGTGTTCGGCTCGTATGATGACCGTCCTGGCCACCTGTCTTTTATTGCGCAATATAAAAACTTGTTTCATCACTACGTTCATCAGAACTCAAATGTGAATGCCAACACTTTCTGGGCAGCATGTGGGGCGGTAAGGCGTGAAGTTTTTCTTGAGGTTGGGGGTTTCGATGAGCGCTATGTAAAGCCGGCCATTGAAGATATCGAACTTGGCTCTCGCTTAATACAGAGTGATTATAAGATTCTCTTGCAAAAGCACATTCAAGTCAAGCACTTGAAACGTTGGACTTTCTGGGGACTTTTCAAAGCAGATGTATTCAACCGCGGGGTTCCATGGACGCAGTTGATGCTGCGCGATAAAGTCTTTCCAAACGATCTCAACCTCCGTTCATCTCAGCGGTTTTGCGTGGCTTGGATATATTTGACCATTTTTGCGTCATTTTTTGTGCTCTTGCTTTTTCCAGAATCGTACCTTCTTTCACTCCTTATTTTGCTGATTGGTATCATTCTAATCCCTTTATTCAATACACCATTTATAGTTTTTTTGTTAAAAATCGGGGCATCGGCTTCGCTGTTAGTGTTTTCCCGATGCACCTATTCTACCTTTTTATTGCGGTCTGAGTTTCATCATAGGTCTATTTATACCAATTCATTGCAACAACCAGATAAATATAAATTTGACCCAGAGGGTTTTGATTCACAGAAAATAACCAATAAAACCCATGAGCAGTGATAAACCTACCGTCAGCATTGGGATGCCTGTATTCAATGGCGCGAATTATGTCAAAGAAGCGGTAGAGTCAATTCTCACCCAAACTTATTCAGACTTTGAATTAATCATTTCGGATAATGCCTCAACTGACGCGACAGGGGAGATTTGTCAAGCATACATTAAACAAGATAGTCGTATTCGGTACTGCCTCAACGAAAAAAAACTTGGCGCGGCAGTAAACTTCAATCGAGTTTTTAAATTAGCGCGCGGCAAATATTTTAAGTGGGCTGCCCATGATGATGTCATTGCACCTGATTTCCTCGAAAAGTGTATTGCGGTTCTTGAACAAGATTCTTCTTTGGTGCTGTCTTACCCTAAGGCAAGAATCATCGATGAAAATGGGAAGCCCATACAGAATTACGACCTCCAACTTAATACTAATTCACCGAATCCATCAGAGCGCTTTGGTGACCTTCTGCGCGGACACCAGTGTTTTGAGATTTTTGGGCTAATCCCGGTTTCTGCGCTTAAATCAACTCCGCTTATTGGCAATTATGGTCATGGTGATGGGGTATTGCTTGCTAGACTGGCGCTCCAAGGCCGATTTCACGAAATCCCCGAATATCTGTTTTTCCCCCGCAGACATCCGGAACAATCAATGAACACTTTTGGGGCGCATAACCAAGTGTTTCCCGATTACCATTCATATACCGTTTGGTTTGATGCAGAGAAAGAAGGACAAATTATTTATCCATTTTGGACAATTCTTAATGAACATCACAAAAGCGTCTTGCAGACTTCTCTGAGTTGGAATGAGCGAGTGAATTGCTGCTGGGTTATATGTAAATGGGCTTTCAGAATGAGAGGTTTTCTAAAACTTGACTTACTCATTGCAGCCAAGCAGATTTGGAGACGCTTCACTAGAAATGACAAGAAAACACAAATTGCAGGAAGGGCATCCATATGAAAGTAGTAATTCTAGCCGGGGGAGCAGGTTCTCGCCTTGCCGAAGAAACCGAAATAAAAGCTAAACCGATGGTTGAGATCGGAGGACGTCCCATTCTTTGGCACATTATGATGCACTATTCTCATTATGGATTCAAGAATTTCGTCATTGCCCTTGGATATAAAGGTGAGTCTATCAAAAGATACATACTAGAGTACAGCGCATTAAACAGCGACCTGACCGTGAACATGAGAACTGGCGAAGTAGCAAGAAATGGCGGAAGTAGGCCTGACTGGACCGTGGAACTCGTTGATACCGGTTTGGCTACTCTAACTGGCGGTCGTATTAAGCGATTGGTACCATATTTAGGTGATAAAACTTTTATGATGACTTGGGGTGATGGGTTGTCTAATGTGAATCTCTCTGAGTTACTTGAATTCCATCGGTCTCACGGCAAGTTAGCTACGGTAACGACGGTTCGCCCTCCCACGCGCTACGGATATATGGAATTTGATGGAAATCGAATTACCAAATTTACTGAGAAGCCGCAGCTGGGAGAAGGCTGGATTAACGGGGCATTTTTTGTGCTTGAACCTGGAATATTTGATTATATAGATAGCGATGATACCCAGTGGGAGAAAGAGCCACTCGAACGGCTGGCGAAAGACGGTCAACTGATGGCTCACAGGCACAGATCTTTTTGGCAGTGCATGGATACACTGCGGGAAAAACACATCCTTGAAAATTTATGGCAAAGCGGTAACCCACCATGGAAAATCTGGAATAAATAATGCGCGTATTGGTTACAGGCCACAAGGGTTACATAGGCTCAGTTTTAACACCCATGCTCGTCGATGATGGACATGAAGTAGTTGGCCTGGATGTTGACCTTTATAAAAGTTGCTTATATGGTAATTTACCTATCGAATATCCTTGTTTAACCAAAGATATTCGCGACGTAGAAGCATCTGATTTGAGCGGATTTGAGGCGATTATTCACTTGGCAGGCTTATCCAATGATCCTCTGGGCGATTTAAATCCTGATCTCACCTATGAAATCAATCACGCCGCATCAGTTGGTCTTGCCAAAGCGGCTAAGAAAATGGGAGTCAGGCGATTTCTGTTTTCGTCTTCCTGCAGTAATTACGGTTCTTCCGGCGCAGATTTTATCGACGAAAGTGCTCCTTTTCGTCCGGTCACACCTTATGCTAAATCAAAAGTCATGGTGGAGGCAGATCTTGCGAAGTTGGCCGACTCGAAATTTAGCCCAATTATTTTGCGGAATGCTACCGCATACGGTATGTCTCCGAAGTTACGATTTGATTTAGTACTGAATAATCTGGTTGCATGGGCCTACACTACCGGATCTATTTTTCTTAAGAGTGATGGTACGCCCTGGCGCCCTATTGTGCATATCGAAGATATTTCGTGCGCTTTTATTGCCATGTTAAACGCGCCGCTTGACCTGGTGCATAACCAGGCCTTCAACGTTGGCCGTGCGGAGGAAAACTATCAAGTATATCAGCTTGCGGAGCTTGTCAAGGAAGTTATGCCGGATTGCCGCATTGAGTTTGCCGACAATGCCGGTCCTGACAAGCGTTGCTACCGGGTTGACTGTAGCAAAATTGCGAGTACGCTACCTGAATTTAAACCAAAATGGAATGCACGTGATGGGATCATGGAACTGCTTTCAGCTTTCAAGGCAAATGGGTTGGCGTTAGACGATTTCGAAGGCTCGCGTTACAAGCGTGTTGATCACATTAAGAAACTACTACAAAAGGGTCGGTTAGATACATCTTTACGTTGGAATGAATCTGGCTAACTTGCAAGTAACATCTATTTAGATTTCAATATGGAAGCAAACAAAATAGCATGCCGTTCGTGTCAAAGTAAAGAACTGAAACCAGTTCTTTCACTTGGTGTAACACCTCTGGCAGATCGTTTACTTACCCGGGAGCAGTTGAAAGAACCGGAATTGACTGCTCCTCTGGACTTGGTTTTTTGCTCGGATTGTGCACTGGTGCAGATCACAGAAACCGTTTCGCCCGATATTCTATTTGGTGAAGATTACCCTTATTTTTCTTCTATTTCGAAGGCTTTAGCTGAGCACACAAGGGAAAATGCTCTGGATTTAATCAGGTCTGGGGGTTTGGGCCCCGAATCTTTTGTTGTTGAAATCGCCAGCAATGATGGCTATATGCTGAAAAACTTTGTTGAAAAAGACATTCGGGTCCTTGGAATTGATCCGGCAAGTGCTCCTGTCCAGGTCGCAAGGGAAGCAGAGATTCCAACCCTGTGCACCTTTTTCGACCATACTCTTGCTACACAACTTTGTCAGGATGGTCAGCTCGCTGACGTGGTTATCGCAAATAATGTGTTGGCGCACGTCCCTGATCTGAACGGCTTCGTAGAAGGGCTCAAAATAATTATGAAGAGCGATGGAGTTGCTGTCATAGAGGTTCCTTATTTGATTGATTTAATTGAAAAATGCGAATTTGATACAATTTACCATCAGCATTTATGCTATTTTTCGATAACCGCGCTGGATGCTCTGTTTCGCAGACACTCGCTTTTCTTGAATCGAATCAAACGAATACCTATACATGGCGGTTCTTTGCGTCTGTTTGTAGAAAAGTATGAAAACAGAAGCGATTCCGTCGATGAATTATTGCGCTACGAATCAGAGACAGGTTTCAAAGAAGTTGAAATTTATCGCAATTTTGCAACAAGAGTCAAAGAAATAAGAGTCGCTCTGAGAACCTTACTTTTGCAGCTAAAAAAACAAGGTAAAAGGATTGCTGCATACGGAGCCGCGGCGAAGGCCACAACTCTCACGAGTTATGTCGGTATCGACAAACAATTCATTGATTATGTCGTCGATCTGAATACGTTCAAACAGGGTCGCCTGATGGGTGGAAATCATCTGGATATTGTTGCGCCCTCAAGACTTCAAGAAGACAAGCCGGACTACCTTTTATTGTTCGCTTGGAATTTTGCTGACGAAATCATGCGGCAACAAAAAAAGTACCGTGATGGAGGGGGGAAATTCATTATCCCGATTCCAACGCCGAGGGTTGTATAACATTTTTGAGACGATACTATGCGAAGGTGAGAATTAATGTATAGTCTTATGAGGAAAGCAAAAACGAGGCTGCTCGCTCGCGGTGGGAAATTAAACCAGCTCCAAAAAGAAATGGATATGGAATCATCCAAAGAAATTAACACCGCTGAAATTAAAACAGTTTGTTTAGCCTTGGGACCTTACCGTAACTTGACAACGTTAACAGCAGGTATGCTTTTTTTACACCCTAATTGCCAAGTCTTGAACCACGCCGGGGTGCGAATTTTTGGCGATAACAAATTGGATTTTCTGATTGATTATAGTGATGAGAAATTTGAGTCTTTCTTGCAATACGGAATTTATAATTCACAAACCGGACGGCCTGGCGGTTATGGTGGTTCTATCACTTATTCACATGCATTTGAAGGCGGCAACAAACTTCGCGATATTTTTGAATCGGGGGGTGGCGATTCTGTAAAAAAAAACGTGAAGTGTTTCTTCTGGAAAGAATCGTTAATGACCTCGTTTCATATCCGTGATAATTCAGTTGACCTCGATAAACTTTTCGCAGCCAACAAAAGAATCCGTTTTCTTATCCCGGTGCGGAATCCCATGAACTGTGCCATTTCAAATCATAGGATGTCCTATATCGACCCGGATCGCAAAAAGAGAAAAAATGGTACCCTTTTCAAAGGAGTCGGCAAAAATCCCTCAGTCGATCGGGTATTGGGAGCTGTGCTCGATGAATTTTTGTGGATCGCAGATCTTAAGAAACGTTATCCTCGGCGTTTTTTTATCTTCTTTGAGCATGAGTTTGGCAAAGAAATAATAACCGAACTCGCAGACTTCTTAAAGTTGAAGCCCTACGCAAGTTGGGTGGAAAATTGCTTGGACGCCTTTGACATCAAGCCCGGCTATAAACTCACCCAAAAACTGAGAACTGAATATCGTAACTATATTGAGACTAATTTTGCCAATCATCAGAAGTTCGCAGATAAACTGCTACATTTTTATTATTCATCTGAATGACCGGTTGAAAAAAGCACTCCCACCGAGAGCCGCCACGGGTACCGAGATTCACCGAATTATATTGTATGGCTTGAGAATAGGCTTAAGATGCTTGTTTATTCCATATTCAATAATAAAAGATGGCGATGGTTTAAGAATTTTTAGGCGACCCTCAGTGATTCTCGGTGTGTTTCGGTGGTAAAATTGTTTTTTGAAAACAGTGAATATTTAAATTAGAAACATATGAAAGGCTGAACGGGTCATTCATATTATTCATAAAAAGTTGTTGCAGCGAAAGTTTTCCAAGAATTAGACTACGGAACACAAGTAATGCCCACTCCACTTCTGTCAAAATTATATTATCTGCTATATCCAAAATTTTTGATCT
>SMXC01000105.1 GCA_004356825.1 Caldithrix sp. | reverse complement strand
GGCGTGGCCATGACCAACTCACCGAGTTCATTTTTTGCAATCAGTTCGTATTCAGGCCCGGCTCTGATAACAAAGATGTCGCCGTCCTCGCCGGTCAGGTAGATTTTGCCATCCGCCGCAACCGGAGAGGCGCTAAACCCGCTGCCGGTATGCTGAATCCGCTGGCGGTACTTTTCCTCTCCGGTTTGCAAATCGTAGCAATCAAGTACGCCGTTATTGTTGAGCGAATAGAGATAATCGCCATAAATGATCGGCGTCGGCATGTAGGGCCCGCGGCCGCGTTTACTCCAGGCGATGAAGTCATTTGAGGTTTGTTCTTCTGTCAGGGTTATATCGCCGCTAGCCCCTGCCCGAATGGCAAAAATCGGCTTAACCGGCCGTCGCCCGCTGGCAACGATAATCAGTTCGTCTTTAAATATCGGCGTGGGAGCGGTAATCTTGGAGCTGCCACCGAGCCGCCAAAGCTCTTTGCCGGTGAGCGGGTCGTATCCCTGGATAAGGTTCGAAGCGTTTGTAATCAGCTCAACTCTCTTGCCCGGGTAAATCGTCGGTGTGCCCCAGCCAGGAAGTTCGTCGCGTTGGGTTTTCCAGACGGTTTTGCCGGTTTTAGTATCGAGGGCGATCAGAAAATCCTCACCCTGTGTGTCGCACTGCACGATGACGAGATCGCGGTAAATAATAGGTGAGCTGGCCGTGCCCCATTCGTAGTCGGGCAGGTCATAGGCCCCCAGATTGAGGCGCCCGAGGTCTTTTTTCCAGAGAAGTGTGCCGTCCGCGTTAAAAGCAAAGAGTCCTTCCGAGCCAAAAAAAGCGACAACAATTTTGCCGTTGGTAGCCGGAGTGGAATTGGCATAAGTCGCTTTGATATGCCGCTTGTCTTTCGGGACACTCTCGGCAGCCAATTCATCCCAAATAATTTCGCCGCTGGTTTTGTCGAGACAGTAGACCCTCCAGTGGTGCACCGACCGATCCTCGGAAGCTGTGCCCTCTCCGTATAGGCCGTGTTTAAATGAGTGGTCACCAGCGCTACTGATGGCGGTTGTGACAAAAATCCTTTTCCCCCAAACAATGGGACTGGAGTGCGCGAGCCCCGGTATCGGAGTTTTCCATTTGATGTTGGCGCCGTTTTCTCCATTCCATTGGTCAGGCAGGTTCTGGCCGTCGGCTACGCCGGAAGCGTATCTGCCACGGAAAGATGGCCAGCTTGCATCGGTAGTTTTCGATTTTTCATCCCCGGCGTAGGCCATTAAAGAAAGGTTCAGGATAAATATCCATGACAAAAGGCCCCGAAGAATAGGTTGTAATAAGTGAGCCATTTTTTCTGTTTTCCTGGGAATGTTAGCAGACATCATCAACTCAATGTCTGAAATTGACAAACTGCAGCGGAATATCCAGCTTTGTATCCCTGAGCATGGCCATCACTTTCTGCAGGTCGTCTCTTTTTTTGCCGCTGACCCGAACCTGGTCGCCCTGGATAGCAGCCTGAACTTTCATTTTCATATCCTTGATCATCTTGACCATTTTTCTTGCCATTTCTGTTTCAACGCCCTGGCGAACCGTGGCTTTTTGCCGGGCGCCTTTGCCGAACTCCTCCACCTTGTCAAAAATGAGGGCTTTCAAATCGATTTTGCGCTGGGTAAATTTTCCGGACAGGATATCCCGCATCTGTTTTAATTGAAATTCGCTGTCTCCATGCAATGTGATTTCCCCCCCGGAGTGCTCGAAGCGCGCGTCGGAGCCTTTGAAATCGAACCGGGTTGAGACTTCGCGTTTGGCCTGGTCAACGGCATTGGTGACTTCGTGCATGTTGACTTCGGAAACAATATCAAATGATTCCATTGGTTTCTCCTTGTGGTTTGATCCGTCTTTGCGAGCGCTACTCAGCGAAGCAATCTCCCTGAAATGGGGCTTGTGTTTGCTTCGTCGTCCCGATTTCATTATTAGATATTTAACGAAAGTCGGGGCTCCTTGCAAAGAGGCACGGCTTATTTTCTTGTTTTAATATTGTCTTTTTGCACTGATTTATACAATCTGGCAAAGTTTTTACCGCGACGGCGTCTTTCCAGAAAGGACCTCTTGTTGAATGCAGATTCCTTTTTCATTTGAATATAATTATGATAACGCTTCTGAGAAATGCTGCCCTCCTCGACCGCACTCAATACTGCGCAGCCGTCTTCCTGCAGATGTGTGCAATTGCTAAAGCGGCACTGATTTGTCAATTCCACAATATCGGAAAAAGTCTCCTGAAGCCCCGACTCTACTCCGATGTTTCCCAATTCGCGCATCCCCGGTGTATCGATGACCATGGCGCCGTTTTTTAAAACAATCAAGTGCCGGCGGGAGGTCGTGTGTCTTCCTCTTTCGTCTTTTTCTCTGACGGCCTGAGTTTTGAATAAATTTTCACCAAGTAGCTTATTTAATAAGGTCGTTTTCCCAACTCCGGATGAACCCAGCAAACAAAATGTTTCTCCGGGTACTAGGTGCTCGCGAATTGCATCAACTCCCGAACCGTTGAGATTACTAAAGGGCAGTACTTGAACGTCCGGCATTGCCGAGTGCATTGCAACTATTTTTTCATCGAGTTGCTCAAGAGACACCAGGTCACTTTTACTCAACAAAACGACCGGACAAATATTGGCTTCATGAATCATCGCCAGGTATCTTTCCAACCGCTGCAGATTATAGTTGGAATCCAGCGACTGCATAATAAAGGCGGTATCAACATTGGCGGCAATCAATTGAAATTCTATCTTTTTTCCCGAAGTTTTCCGTTTCAGAATTGATTTTCTCGGCAGGAGCTCATGGATGACCGCAAAAGAATCATCATCAAAATATTTTGCATAAACCCAATCACCCACCGTGGGCGTATCCAGGGAAGATTCTACATTGAATAAGAATTTACCCGTAAGTTCGGCAAAGACCTCGTTCTTTTCATTATTAAGAACGAAATTGTCTTTGTTAACTGCAGTGACCCGAGCTATTTTATAGTCATGCAGTTTTTCCGGGTCTACTTTATCCCTTAGCCAGGGGATTAGATTTAACTTTTCCAAGTTCATCGAGAATTAATAAAGTTACTCATTTTATTAAAGGTAACTAATCCATACCGAAAGTACAATCCATTTTCTTCAATCTACCCCAACCTCCGAAACGAGCTTGCTTTAAAAATCAAAAAGACATCCTTGCCTGTCTGCAACCCCAAACGCTCAACGGTGGCGGGGATAATTTCAATTGTAAATTTGGGACCCGCCGCAACGTCAACCAGAATCCTTTCACCCAAATGATGAATGTCTGTTATTTTACCCGGAAGAATGTTGGTGGCGCTTAAGCCGTCCGGTTTTTTTACACCGATGATGATTTCTGAAGCAGGGATATTGAGGGTAAGTTTTTCGCCAATCGTGCAGTCCAGATGCGGCAGCACAAGCGAAAGCTCACCGCAACTTGCCTCGGTTAATCCTTTTGATGATTTGTCCGAGGTGACTTTCATTTCAATGATGTTGGCAATGTCTGCACTTGAAACCAAAGGAGCCGCAATCATTTGGTCGAGTTGTGCATAAGGCCGGCCATAACCAATATTCTTGCCATTCTGGAGGATGACCACCTCGTCGGCAAAATTCAAAACGCTTGCCAGGTCATGGGTGACGTACAGAATCGGTAGCTTGAACTTCCGGTAGATTTCTTGGAGGAATTTCAGGAATGAAAGGCGGGCAGTTAAATCCAGTGCGGCCAGGGGTTCGTCCATCAGCAGATAATCCGGTGAGGCCAGAATGGCCCGGGCCAGGGCAACCCGCTGTTTTTCGCCGCCGGAAAGGTCGGCGGGCATGCGGGTTAACAGCGCCGCTAATCCTGCGACCTCGACAATCTCTGAGAAGCTGAAGCGGCGTTTTTCTTGCGGGGTTCCGGTCAAACCGAACTCAATATTTTTCTGCACCGAATAGTGCGGAAACAACCGGCTCTCCTGAAAGATGTAACCGACACCGCGATCCTGTGGTGAAATGTTGATTCCTTTTTTCTCGGAATATAAAATTCGGTCATCAATAAGGATCTCTCCTTTAACCGGTCTGCATAATCCGGCAATCAGATTTAAAGTTGTGGTCTTGCCCGCACCGGAAGGTCCAAACAACGCCGTAAAAGCAGGCTTAATTTCCAGATCAAGATCGAGTTTGAAATTCGCCCAATGTTTCTTTAGTTTCAGGCTAAGCATTTTTCATTCGCCGCAGCATGAGCTCGTTGAGTAAAATACTTAAATACGAAATAACCACCGCGACGATAAGCAGAGATGTGGCTTTACTGGCTCCGTCCGGTTGATTGAAATAAGTGAAAACCGCCAGGGGAATTGTTTGGGTTTTGCCGAGTATGTTGCCGGCAAAGATGATAGTGGCGCCAAATTCGCCCAGCGCTCTTGCAAATGCCAGTACACTTCCGGCGATGATACCGTTGGCAGCAAGAGGTATAGTAATTTTAAAAAAGACTCTGGCCTCGCTGGCCCGGAGCATCCGGCCGGCATCTTCCAGTTTTGGATCGACGACGTCTATGGCGACGCGCACTGAGCGTACGAGGAGAGGGAAGCTGACGACCCCGGAAGCGATCACTGCCGCCCACCAGGTAAACGCCAAATTGATGCCAAACCACTCTTTGAGAAATCGTCCGATGAAGCCGGAGGGACCCAGGAGAATCAATAGTAAATAACCGGTCACGACCGGCGGCAGAACCAGCGGAATATTGACGAGTCCATCCAGAAGCGATTTACCAATGAACCTTTTGCGGGAGAAAAGCCAACCGAGATAGGTGCCGATCGGAATGATAATTAGCGTAGAAAGAGTCGCAATTTTCAAAGAGAGGAGAATAATTTGAAGCTGGTCGTTCACTCGCCTGGCTCGCTTTCAGGAATGATGAAACCGCTCTCTCTGAAAATCCTCTTGGCTGTTGGCGACTTTAGAAAGGACAAAAAAGCGGCGCTCAAAGGATGAGTTGAGTTTGGAGTCGTAGCAGCTGAATACTGAATGTCAGGCTGAATCTCTTTCGGTAAACTGCCTGAGATAAGGATATTTTTGCTGATGGCAGCATCCGTTCGGTAAACGAGTGCATAGTCCACATCACCTCTTTCGACGTACGCCAGGGCTGCCCGCACGTCTAAAGCCGGAATGCATTTGGGTTTGATTTTTTCCCAGATTCCGGCTCTCTCCAAAGCGATTTTGGCATAAATACCCGCCGGAACGTGGGACCAGTCGGCAAGAGCAATTCGCACAACATCCGAACTGAGTAAATCCTCTAAACCAGTTAAGTTTCTTTGACTTTTTTTGGAAGTGACCAAAACCAACTCGTTGCTTAAAAAAATGCCCTGGGAATCCTGCTGTATCTTCTTTTTTTTCATCAAATATTGCAGCCATTGGATATTTGCTGACAGATAGATATCCGCATCCGCGCCCTGCTCGATTTGTTTAGCCAAAATAGAGGAGGCAGCAAAATTGAACTCTACTTGAGCGTCCTCGAATTTTTTCTGAAATGCTTCAGCCACGGCCGGCATAGCAGAAGTCAGACTCGCGGCGGCAAAGACCCGCAAAGGACGCTTTGACTCCCTAGCTGAGTTCTCCGACCAACAGGAAATTAACCCAGAAAAAAATAGACCAAAAAGAAGAACTTTAAACAGGTTGTGCTGCATAAGTCATAATTGCTTAGACGCTTTTATATACAGATTATTGGCTTAAAAAGCAAGGAGTCGTAAGTGTCGGTCAGAATATCTGAGGGTTTTTCTGACGAGACAAGAAAAATTCAAATTCAGGTCTTTGACTATAAATGATCTACTTTAGCGATTTTTGGGCCAAACATTTGGTGGGAGGTTAATTGTTTGTTTCACTTAGATTTATGCTGGCTTTCTATTCAAATATTTAAAATAAAAACAGTGAATTAAGTCCACAGGTATAGCGTTTTTACGACAAGATTTTTTTCTTTCTAAGTATCGTTTAATTTTGTATTTTGGTTGATCAATTGGGGCTGTCCAAAAAGTGTGCAAAACGACGTCTTTGCGAGCATTCTTTGCGAAGCAATCTGCTTCTTGGTAAGCATGAGATAGCTTCATCCCGCCAAGACACGCGGGATTCGTAACGACATTTCCGGACTTTTCGGGACCACAGATTTTTACAAAAGCTGATAAAATGCTGCTCAAACCTGAACAGATAAAACAAGTCATCGGCAACGTTTCAAAGCGTAAGGAGCCAATTAAAGGCTACATTCCGGCTGCGGTCCTGCTACTTTTTTTCGAAAAAGAGCAGCAAAGCCATTTAGTTTATATCCGCCGGACACATGGCATGAACATCCACAGCGGGCATATGGCCTTCCCGGGCGGCAAAATTGATCCCGAGGATAGTTCGAGTTTTGCGACTGCAACCCGGGAGACCCGCGAAGAAATTGGTGTGGACGAAGAGCAATATACGTATTTAGGGGAGATGGGGTTTTTCGACACCCTGATATCTAGCCACGATGCAGCTGCTCACCTGGCCTGGTGTCCTGAACAGCCGAAGTATGAAGTGAACGATTTTGAAGTGGCGGAGATCGTCGAAATTCCCCTTGAGCTTTTGTATGAACAGTTTCAATGCGATTTGGATCCTGCCGACTTTGAGCGCATGAAATACTTGAATTTTCAGTACTCGCGACCGGGTTCTTCCGAGGTTTTCAATCTCTGGGGACTGACGGCGAGAATTACGCATCATTTTCTTCAAGGTGTTTTTGAGCTTCT
>SMXC01000104.1 GCA_004356825.1 Caldithrix sp. | reverse complement strand
GTGAACCAAAGAGATTCCTTCGAGGCGGCTGCCCGGGCTGAAATTACTTTCAATTCAACCTATACAATTATGACCATTGTTTTTGGCGGTACAATACTTTTGTCGATATTCATCGCTTTAGGGCTCGTACGGTTTATCACGGTACCAGTTCGTCAGCTCGAGCAGGCGGCCGGAGAGGTTGCCAAAGGAGATCTCGAGGTTCAATTGCATATTAACAGCAAAGATGAAATTGGCAGGCTTGCTCGGTCGTTCAATCAAATGACGATTTCTCTGCGAAATGCTAAACAGAAAATGCAAAGGCAGGCCCAAACGCTCAGAGCGCAAAACAAGCAGCTGGAAAAAGCGATGCGCGAACTTAGAGAAACCCAGGAACAGCTGTTAATGAAAGAAAAAATGGCGTCCCTGGGTGATCTGGTCGCGGGAGTCGCTCACGAAATTAACAATCCGATTGGCGCCGTAAATGCTTCCGCCGACGTCGTGCGCCGATGTGCCGATAAAATTGAATCAGAGGCTAGAAAAAATCAGCAGCTTCAGAAAACCACTAAGATCCTTAAAGAAAGTGCTGGCGTTATTTTAACTGCCGGGAATCGCATCGCTGCCATCGTAAAAAGTCTAAAGAATTTTGCGCGGCTGGATGAATCGGAGTATCAGAAAACGGATATACATGAAGGAATAGAAAGCAGTCTCATTTTGATGGAAAACGAATTCCAGAACAGAATTTCCGTGGTTAGAGATTATCACGACATTCCGGAGATTGTATGCTATCCCGGCCAGCTAAATCAAGTTTTCTTAAGCTTGCTAAAAAACGCTACTAATGCAATTGAAGGTTCAGGAAGAATCAGCATCAAAACAACGACGGAAAACGGTCACGTGCGAGTTGAAATTTCTGATACCGGCAAAGGCATTCCCCGCAGGAAATTAGGTAAAATATTCGACTTTGGTTTTTCAACTGGTGATTCACGGGTTAAAATGAGTTCCGGGTTATCGACTGCGTATAATATCGTTCAAAAACATCATGGCGAAATTAAAGTTGACAGTGAGGTCGGAAAAGGAACGACGTTCTCGATTGTTTTGCCAATAAAATAATTTTGAGACGTAGAGAGCTGAGAAGCATAAAGACCACGAAGAAAAGATAAAAAAATTAGGCCAATACAAATTTATGGTTTGAAAATTCTTTCTTAATTTTTTTTAAAAAATCTCAGTGCACGCCGTGTCTCTTTGTGATCTCCGTGTCCAATTTTATAACTATGATTCCTTGCCAAAAACATCTTTTCGATATTCCCGACGAAATTACCTACCTTAATTGCGCTTATTTCTCGCCGCAACTGAATAAAATTCGTGACGCCGGTTATGCGGGGGTAAAACGAAAAAGCCACCCATGGAAAGTGGGGCCGGAAGATTTTTTTACCGAATCCGAGCATGCGCGTGAATTGTTCTCTCAATTCATTGGTGCAAACGCCGACGACGTGGCAATTATTCCGGCAGTAAGTTACGGCATTGCCGTAGCTGCCGGGTTAGTGGCTGTCAAAGAAGGCGACGAAATTGTAGTGCTCGAGGATCAGTTCCCGTCAAATTATTATCCCTGGTTGGAACTGGCGCGGGCAAGAAATGCGCGGTTGGTTACTCTGCCTCGACCCAGGGACTGGGATTGGACGGCCGCTCTGCTTGAACACATCAATCAAAAAACCGCAGTGGTTGCTCTGCCGAATGTTCACTGGACAGACGGCAGCATTATCCATTTGGAAAAAATCGCCGAAAAATGCCGGGAGACAGGTACGGAGCTGGTACTGGATGTGACCCAATCCCTTGGTGCGCTGCCGATTTCAGTGAAAGAGATGAAGCCGAGTTTTCTGGTGACCGCGGCTTACAAATGGCTTCTCGGTCCCTATAGCTTTGGATTTTTATACGTACGCCCGGATCTCCAGAACAAAATTCCTCTTGAACACAACTGGATCAATCGGAAAAACAGTGAGGATTTTGGCGGGCTGGTCAATTACCGGGATGAATTTCAAACCGGCGCGCGCCGCTTCGATGTTGGCGAACGCAGCAACTTTGCATTGATGCCAATGGTCGTGGCGGCCTTGAGGCAGATTCACGAATGGGGAGTACCGCAGATTCAAGCATCGCTGTCGGTGCTGACGGGGAAACTGGCCTCCGGCGCCCTTGAGTTGGGTCTAAACGTGGCGCCGGCTGAGAAGAGAGCGGGGCACCTTTTGGGCATACGATTCCCAAAAGGTTTACCCGATGGAATACTCCAAAGTTTGGCGGAGAAAAATATCTTCGTCAGCCTGCGCGGCGATGCGATGCGGATTTCGCCACACTTATATAATGATGAGCGGGATATCAGCCGCTTGCTAAGTATTTTAAGGGAATTGCGGTGAACATTTCTCAATAGCTTCTGCAAAACAACTCAATATGTCATTTCTCCAAACATTCAATTCCTTCAAAGATTTTTGAAATGAAGCACTAAGTAACTAACTATTCATGGACAATCAACGATGTTTGCCGATCCGGAAAAGATCACCGAGCTTCTGACCGAGTTGAGCGGCGGTGATCGTCAGGTGGTGGATCAATTGGCACCGCTGGTCTACGATCAACTGCGCGCCATTGCGCAACGTCAGCTACGGGGCGAACGAGCACATCATACGTTGAATGCTACGGCACTCGCTCATGAGGCCTATCTGAAGCTTGTCGATCAAACCCGCGTAAATTGGCAAAACCGGGCGCATTTCTTTGCTATCGCCGCCCAGGCCATGCGTCGAATTTTGATCAACTATGCTCACAAACGCAACGCGGAAAAACGCGGCGGCGGCGAACCGCTCGTGACGTTCGACGAAGGAGCTATGATGCGCGAAACCCGTCCTCAAGAACTCCTCGCCCTCGACGATGCGTTGTCGGATTTAGAAGAATTAAGCGAACGCCAAGGCAAAGTGGTTGAATTCCGGTTCTTCGGAGGTTTGACTCACGAGGAGATCGCCGAAGTCCTCCACGTTTCCGTGCCAACCGTCAGGCGGGATTGGCGGTTGGCACGGGCCTGGTTGAGCCGGGAATTGAAAAGTGGTTTGTAATATCCTCATCTAACCAGCAACATCTTTCGTACCTGCTTGTACTGCTCCGTCTCCAGCCGGTAGAGATAAAGGCCGCTGGACAGATCGTTGGCGTCAAAAATAACTTTGTGTTTGCCAGCAGCTTTCACACCGTCAATGAGTTCCACCACCGTTCTTCCAAGAATATCGAATACCGTGAGCTTGACATGACCGTCTTTTGCCAGGGCAAATGAAATTGTGGTAGCCGGGTTGAACGGGTTCGGATAGTTCTGGGCCAGGTTGAACGTCGTCGGTGTGGTCTCGTCTCTCGATTCGTCAACGCTGGTGGGCAGGCCGCCTTCTACCTCGAGCACAGTCCAGCCTTTGTTGTTGGCTTCGTGGATTTCCGCCATCGTGCCGTCCGGGTCGAGCACGGCATAGATGCGCGAGAAGCGGCCGATGGTCTGCGGCACGCGCCATTCGAACTCGACGATACTGTTGCCTCGGTCCTGGATAGTTTCCGTGAAAGCTTCGGTTTGACCGCTGGTGTTGACGATCGGCACGCCGCCCTCGTCCGGGTCGCCGATGAAGAAACGCACCTTCACCGGGCCGGTGGTTGGCACCAGGCTGAAATTCTGCACCCTGATCTGCGTTGTGACCACGTCTCCAGTGCTCGGCAGGGCCGGATCGAAAATGATGTCGCGGGTGCGAAACCTCTGCGCTTCCTCGGCCAGGCCCAGCCCTTTTTCCGGGTCGTAGCGCCAGGGCAGAATGAAGGCGGGGTCCGGTTGCTGAGTGTAACGCTCAGACCACCAGGTTGCCGGATCGGCGGGATTCGGCGGCAGCTCGGGCTTGACCGCATAGTCCAGTACCAGCGCGCCGTTCCTGGCCCAGTAGGCGTAGGGCGTGACTGCGTAGCGGGTGTTGCCAAAGCTCAGGTCAATACTTTCAAAGTGCACGGACAGACCTTTGCGGTCGCGGACTTTCGAAGTGTAGGTGGAAACGCTTTCCTCACTGTAGTCGCCTGAAATCTCGACGTCGGGAATGAACTTGAAAGGGACAGAAAAGGAGACCTTGCCGCCGATAAACTTGGATTCCGAGTGGCTCGTCGTGGTCTCAGTTTCGGTTTCCGCGGTCAGGGCCCAGGTGGCGTTGGAGTTGTTGTTGAGCGTGATGCGATCGCCAGTATCCCAGCGCACGGCCAACGCCACCGCGCTGTTGTCGGACGGTTGCGCGATTTCCTGGTAGGAGAGAATGTTGCCGACCTCGTGCGATGGAATGTAGGACAGGGCGCTGAAGCTCTTGCTGTCGAACCAGGCGCGCTCACGCGTGCTGGGCACCACCACAGAAATATAGCCTTCAAGCTTGCCGTTGAGATAGAGGGGGTACTCCCAGATGTCATAGTCGGTGATAACCGCGTAAATCCAGTCGTCCGCGCTGGCATCGATTGTTTTGTTGACTTTGAAGGTCTGGCGCCGGCGCTGGTATCTGGAGAAGGCCTGCCCGTAGCGGGTTTTCAACTCGGCTTTGACGCCGATCTCGAGAATCGGAATCTCGAAACCGCCGCTGACTTTGGCGCCCACGGACCAATCGCTATGGAACTCGGTGTCCATCTCGATGGTACGTTCCGTCTGGGTTTGGTAGGTCGCTTTAAACTCACAACTGTTGCTGCCGTAACACTTAGTGACGTCGTACGCCGTGCCGTCGAAGACGTCGAAGTGGGTCGGCGGCGCATTCAAAATGACGATTGGCTCCACGATGTCGGTTTTGGTGAAGCGCTGTGGCTTGCCCACCCGCACGCCGTTATTGCCGAAATCCCCGGCAGCCAGATAGATGCCGCGCGCGGATGAGCTCTCGCTGAATTCGCCCTGATAGCTCGCCATTTCCTCGAGATTGAACTGCCCCGGGGTATATTTAAGCACCCGCATGAGAATCTCGCCGTCCGGGTTGATGCCGGAGTTGATTTCTACATTCTGCACAACAACAATCTCCGGGCTCCAGACCGAATCGCCCTGCGCCACGCTGTTTTCGGCGTCCAGATCCGCGAGAACGAGCACGCGGTGACTGTCGTTGCCCGGCTGCGTGCCGAGTCCGCCACCCGAAATCTGTTGTCTATTAAGCTCGCTGTCCCAGTCGTATATTTTCAACTGTCTGGCGGCATAGAGCAGCTCGTCGTCGCCGTCCTGGTCCAGGTCGCCTGTCACAAGACACATGGGATAGCCGTTGCTGCCGTTAGTTTGGTCGATCTGGTCTGCGCTTGACACGGAATTGATGCGGCTCAAGTCCTCAGCGATGTCAATGGTCGATAAGTACCAGCGGCTGGCAGAGCTATTGTCGGCACGATGGATGCCCACCGCGATCTCGTCAAAAGTGTCACCGTCAAAATCCCCGGCTGCCACACCGACGCGACCCAGCCATTGGCTGCTGCGGCTGGTTTTTTCAAACAGAGTCAACTCCTCTTCCGGCAAATTAAGTCGAGTGATTTTCCTGGTAGCAGCGTCGTAGTCATAAATAAAGACCACGACTTTCCAGCAGCCGCCGTCAGAATCGCAGCCGCCGGTGCTCGGCGGGATGAGTTGGCCGGCCACCAGAATGATCTCATCGGTGAAATCCCCGTCCAGATCGCCGGTTGTGATGGCGAAGCGTGCGGAACGACGTTCCATGCCGCTGCCGTCAGTGGGAAGAAAAACGTCGGAGATGGATGCGATCTCAACGGGAGACAGCGTGCCATTCGTGTCAAACGCCTTGATGGTGACGGAGCTGTCTTCTGCCCAGTAAGCGAGCACAAATTCTTCCTCCGGGTCGTCATCAAGATGGCCGGCAGCGAGGCGTAACCATCCCTTGGTGGTGAAACCCGGGTTCGCCATCAGCTTGACGCCTGGCACGGTCATAACGTTTGAGGTGCTCCAATTGAGCTGTCCCTTGTCGATACTTGGAATGATTATATTGATGGATTGATCGGGTCCTTCCCAGACTCCGATCAGATCATCTGCCGAGTCGCCATTGAAATCGCCGGTGATGACGTCCATCTGGCGGTCGCCGTAGATGCCATTGCTGCCGGTTTCGCCCTGCAAGTCCTGCGGCAGCAGTTCATCGGGCACGTTGGGGTCAGGATTGTTCAAATTCAGAAAGTCATAAATACGTTGGTCGCTTGCGCTGCTACTGCTGGATCTTTCGGCCCACAGCAAAACGATCTCGGCCGAGTTGCCCAGCCGGTAATTACCGAGCAGCGGGTCCTGCTCCCTGTCCTGGGCGGTTGCCCTGGTCTGGATAATGAGCAGGGTAAAAATAGAGATTAGTCGTGTCAATTTCATGGGGTTTCCTCCTAAGTGATTTTTATCTGAATTTAGATTTCACAGCGTCTTTATTTCTAAACGCAAGAAAACGGGACAAAAGTGATCATCTGGTCGCGACTTTTTTTACTATCTGAATCTGCCACGCACTTTCGGAAGTAAATAGTACGTAAAAAAAGTTGAGAAAAAAAACAGTTTCCAGGTTGTTTTGAGTCGGTAAAATCCGATCTTTACGGAAATTAGCGCAGCGGTTTCCGTAACGTGGCCTCGTGCTGTGCATGTTCCAGAGACCGCTCTGCTAATCTCTGGTGTAATCTGGTTTCGTGGTAGCTCCAGAACTCCGGAGAGTTCTGCTACAAAAAATGTAGCGGAGGGCGACCCCGGCTCGGCTTTCCATCCATCTTTTTATGATAATGAAGCCGGGACGGAGGCGCCCGGAGCCCATGGAGGACCCCCGACCGGCTTTTTTTTCATATCTGCCCACAAAGGGAGGAGGCCGGAATGGTGCATAATTTACCCACTCCGATCAACATAGAACTAAAAAATAAATTGCTTTGAACAAGCGTTTTGTTTATGTTTTATTTTGTTTATAGTAAGTAATAAATGAGAGAAGCCGGTACTCCCGGCAAGTTCAGGACAGGCTATTTTTTAAAAAAAGTCACCGTCAAGTTTCAGATGAACCCAGAACGCTGGCAAAAAATTCAATCTCTTTTCGAGCAGACGCTGGAATTAGTGTCTGACAAACGGAACGCCTTTTTAAAACAGGCTTGCGCAGACGACCGTGAGCTATACAAAGAAGTCATCTCCTTGCTGGAAGCCGATGCCAACACACACAGCCTTCTCGACGGCCTGGCCCTGGACGCAGTGGATTTTGCGAAGTATTTTAACCTGGAAGGACACCACATTGGCCCCTACAAGATCGTACGTGAAATCGGCCGCGGCGGCATGGGGGCGGTTTACCTTGCGGAACGCGCCGAAGGAGACTTCGAGCAACAGGTCGCCGTCAAGCTGATCAAACCCGGCATGGACTCGCGCCAAATCCTCGAGCGCTTCCAAAGCGAGCGGCAAATACTGGCGCGGCTCATGCACCCCAACATTGCCCGGCTTTTGGACGGAGGCGTCAACAAAGATGGTCTGCCCTACTTTGCCATGGAGTATTTAGAGGGAGAGCCCATAGGCGACTATTGCGACAAACATAAGCTCTCCATCGAAAAGCGCCTTGAGTTATTTCAAACCATCTGTGCAGCCGTACACTATGCCCACCGGAACTTAGTCGTGCATCGCGATCTCAAACCCGGCAACATTCTCGTCAGCGAAGACGGGACGGTCAAACTGCTCGATTTCGGCATCGCGAAAGTACTGGTCTCGGACGATGATGAAGCCCGTCCTGAAATCCGAACTCTGACGCAACCCGGCATGCGCGTCATGACTCCGGAATACGCGGCTCCGGAACAGATGCGCGGCGAACCGGTTACCACCGCCACGGATATATACGCCCTGGGCGTTATCCTTTATGAACTGCTCACAGGCCGGCGGCCTTTTCATTTCACTACTCAGGCTCCCTCTGAAATCGAGCGGGTTATTTGCACGACCGAACCGGAAAAACCGAGCACTGCTATCAGTAAGGCCAAAACCACCACCCAGAGAACCCAAAGCGAATCGGAGGCGGGTAAGGATGACGTCAGCGCCCTTCGCGCTACGCACCCGAAGCGTTTAAAGCGACAGCTTGCCGGCGACCTGGATAACATTAGTTTGAAAGCGTTAAAAAAAGAACCTGAACGTCGCTATGCTTCAGCCGAACAGTTTCTGGAAGATATTAAACGCTATCTCACCGGACTACCGGTGCAAGCCCGGCCGGACACCTTCGGTTACCGGGCACAGAAGTTCATGCACCGGCACAAGGGCAGCCTGGCCGCAGCGCTGGCTGTTGTTGCCGTGATTGCAAGTCTGGTCGTCTTCTATACCCAGAAGCTGGCGCAGGAACGAGACACGGCCCGTTTGGAAGCCCGGAAAGCCGAACGCGTTTCTGACTTCCTGACAGGGCTGTTCAAAGTATCGGATCCGGGGCAATCGAAAGGCGAGATCATTACTGCGCGAGAAATTCTCGAAAAAGGCGCCAGGCGGGTTCAAAATGAACTTGCCGACCAGCCGGAAGTGCAAACTGCCATGATGGATGTTATTGGGCATGTGTACCGTTCTCTCGGACTTTACGGCGAGGCCGAGGGCCAACTCAAAGCAGCTTTGCACATTCAAGAAAACATCTACGGAGCGGACAGCCCGGAAACCGCCGGGGCTTTGATTTCTTTGGCGCTTTTGTACCACGACAACTTCAACCACGAAAAGGCAGAAAAAGCACTTGCAAGAGCGCTTGAAATTCAACGTCAAAAGTTTGGCATCTCCTCGCCGGAGATGGCGGAAAGCTTGCACCTGCTGGCGCAAATTCATTATCTTAAGGGAGAATACCAAACCGCGGATTCGCTGTATCAGACTATTCTAAATGCAGTCACTTTGGAGAATTCTACGGCCATCCTACGCGACTACGGGGTGTTGCAACGCGAGCTGGGAAATTACCAAAAAGCCGAAGAACTCTACCGAAAAGCGCTCGCACTCGACCGGAAATTATATGGCGCCTTGCACCCGGAAGTGGCCTTCGATCTGCACAATCTGGGAGATGCGCTTAGAAAACAGGGAGAACTGGAAGTCGCAGAACCGTTTTACCGCCAGGCGTTGGACATGCGGGAAAAACTGTTCGGGGAAGTCCATCCGGATATTGGAGAGACCCTCAACCATTTGGCCCGATTGCTCTCCCAGAAGAGCGATTATGATGCTGCCGAGCCCATCGCGCGCCGCGCCCTGCAGATACGAAAACAGGTGTATGGCGAAGAGAATGTTGCTGTGGTGGCCAGCAGCGGCAATCTGGCCGGCATTCTCAAGGCGAAGGGAAATCTCGGCGAAGCCGAGCTATTGTACCGATGGAACCTCATGACGCTGCGCAAGCTGGTCGGAGACGAGCACCCGTACGTTGCCGCTGCACTTTCCAGTGTCGCCGCCATGCTGCTGGCAAATGGCGATTTGCCGAAAAGCGAAGAGATGTACCGCCGGTCCCTGGCCCTACACCGGAAGGTGCTTCCAGCTGGTCACGTCAACCTGGCGCGGCCCCTGCATGGCCTGGCGCAGGTGCTTCTGAAGGCAGGCGATGCATCCGGCGCGGAACCGCTCCTGCACGAGGCGCTCGATTTGAATCTGAAGGCGCTCGGCGAAACCCACTGGCTTACTTCGGAAGTTCAGCATACCTTGGGGCGCTGCCTGGTCGAGATGAAAAACTTTCCCGAGGCAGAGAAACTCCTCTTGACCAGTTACCAAACACTCCGCGAGAAGTATCCCGAGCGCAATCAAGCTATCCAGGAGACGGCGGAAGACTTGATTCTGCTTTATGAAAATTGGGGCAAGCCCGAACGCGCAGACGATTACCGGCAACCTGTGCAGAAGTAAGGGAGAGTTTCCTGTCTTGCCTTCTGCCGATTGGGTTTAATATTGAACTTTTTCAAGGATTTTGACGATGAGTTAAGGATAAGCAAAAATGGATAGTAAGCCTAAGACGTGACTACGTCTGTGGGCTGTCGCTAATACGAACCTAAGATACGCGTTTGGCCGTTAGTTTTTGGCTTTTGGCTGTTAATTTTTTAGAATTTACGCCCTGTCCCGACTTCTTACTTATTCGGGATCACCTATTAGGTGATTTATACTAACCATTTTAACTAATTGACTTTTCTTAGCTAAGAGCTAACAGCCAAAAGCTAACCGCTCAATTTAGGACGAATTTACCTCAACGGGCTAACAACTTTAAGCAAGAAATTTTATGGCAGCGGCCAAATACAAGACATCATCCGGAATAGATATTGACGAGGGGATCTACACAATCAGGAGGCTAATTGGAAAGTATCGCAAAGATAGTACGCGTTAACCATTAAAAACAAAAAACAAGAAAGCTTTTTGGGAAGACCTTTTATTTGTAGAATTCTCAAATTATTAATGCAACTTTCACGAAATGGTTGATCATAAACCGAGAAATCTAAAGCTGAATGAATTTAGTGCTTCAGTTAGAGCCTAAAGGAGTATTGGATTCCTAAACCCAAGGCGCCTCGATAACGATACAATTTGTCCATTTCTAGCAGGGCTATCATACATTTGAAATGTTTGAACAAATTTAACCGGATACCCCCATTAACTTTTTCGGCATCGTATTCAAGTATCAAGGAAAAAAATGACGGTGCAAACAATTCTGCACCGCCAAAAAAACCCACAAATTGGTGTTGGGCAGAGGCGACCCAATCTACCCCGTAGCCCAAATGGAGATCGACATTCAGAGAATTAAACAGGTTAAGGCGCTTTGTGGCGACCAGGTAAGAAGCATTAAATTGCTGGGCATGTGCTTCACCTATAAATCCCATTGGATCATGTAAACCTAAAACAATGGCTGGAAATTTCTTGGATTCCGACATAATCTTAAATCTAAGATAGATAACGCGATCTCCAATGCCCCATGCCTTCCCGACTTTGTCTGAGCGGACAATAACGAACGAAGTCTCCAAAAAAGGTAGATACCCTAGGGTTATGTAATAAAACTGATCACCAAAATCATTTTGACGAAGGATAGAATATTTAGCGGGTAAGTATCCGAAACCAAACTGAAACTCGCCATCTTCAGCAAACTTTGCGGTTGGTATAGTCATGAGACCGTTTACACCAGTAATTTGAGATGATGCAGGACCGACCATTATAACCGCAAGGAGTATCGCCAAAAACATTGTTCCATTCTTGTTGATTTTCATACTTATCTCGTCTCCGTCATTAAAAACAATCGTTAAATCTTTGTTTGGTATAACATCAGCAACAATACATAACCCTGGGTAACCTTCAAAGAAGAACGGATTTAGTTACCGCCACCTTGATCATGGGGCGGGGTGCAATTCTGCCGACATTCTTTGAACTCAGCCAGACATGACTTTCGATTTCCGCCACTAAAAAAGCATGCAAAGAACTCGGCCTTACAACCTTTCAAGCATTCTTTTGGCGAGAGATTTCCCTTATTCGCACTCACATTCTCGAATTCGGTATCTACCCAAACCCCAAACAAAAAGGCCTGTAAGGGTGACTTGAAAACAGTTCGTGTATCGCCTGGTATCGTATTGGGAATGCCAGACTCATCAGCCACGATGGTGAGCAAAAGGGCGTTATTGGGTTGCTCTTTGTCAAGAAGTGCGTTGGAAGCCTGTAAGTCTAGCCTGGTGAAAACTTGGTCTGAGTCCACATTGAACTGCAAGATATCTGTCATGCCCATTAGAGTATTAAAGGCTTCGTGGAGGGAAATAGAATTTGAGCCTCCAAGAAACTCCAAGTGCGAATCAGCCAATATGGAGAGCCGTTCATCTGACAAAGTATAATTTTGATATTTACTTCCAGCGATTGGCATGCCGACACCGGTTTTTTGGAGTAAATGCGTTATTGCCAATTCGGCTTCTGCTTGTGTTCTAGCGTTCGCAAGCTCATCCACAATTTCGGTGGTCGGAATTTTCGAGGGCTCTTGCGGTCCAATCATTTCCGTACTACACATCCATTGAAAACAGGCAATGGTCAGCAAAATTGCGAAAGAAACTAGGTTTTTAGGGTTCATGTTTCACTCCTATGTTGGGATTAGTTAATAAATGTGAATTAATTATTAGTTGACATTTTTTAGATTCAGCCGTTTAGAAAATTGGCTTTTGACAAAAGCGGGATTGAGGAGTTCAATAAACTCTTCTATTTCGTTTCCTGTATTATATTCAATGCCGCCTTGTTGTAAACCTCGATACCGATACTCCCAGGCAAATTCCTTAGCCGGATGTATGCGAATCCACTTTTTTGACGGATATTTATTTGGAAAAAGAGGAACGGAAAACTTGAAACCACCATTCCGACCTTGCTCAGTTTTCAATGCAAAGAAACCAATTTTAACCTCTCCAAACTCACGCATCACGTCAAATCTTAATCCCTTATCTCGAAAGAGATATTGCCCAACAGTTATTTTTAAGCTTAAGTCATATTGAGGGAGGCGGTATTCTGCATTTAAAAGTGTGGTATAATCATTCAGTGGAGTATATAACCAAACTCCTTTTGTGTAGGAAGCAGTGCCAGTATATCCAATTTTAGCGCCGATTGACCATAAACCGTTGCTAAAGTACTTTATAAGTTGCAGATCTGCACCGTAACGATTATGTGTAAAATATCCCACTGATGTCGATAAGAAAGTATTCCTGGGTAAGCGAAATGTTTGATTTAGCGTCAGGATACCTGGTCTGAAATAATTATCCTCCTCATTAAGCTCATTATGAACAGGAATAATCAATTGGGCTGATAGACGCATTCCCGGCCATAGAGTGGTGCCAAGCTCTGGAACCAGATTTAGCTGGGATTCAACCGGATCACCATAATTACCGAACTGGGCTTTTAGCTGAGGATGAAGGGTAAAATCAAACGTGTAACTGGAATTATTTTCTCTAGGAATTTTCCGGATTTTTTTCCAAGTTGAATCAAATTTGAAAGAAATATCAATTAGGTTTGCCAAATCGTTGCTTGATATTCTCTCTTGATAAAAATCAAGATATTTTTTTACAGGTACGGTGATGAGAACCAATGGGATCTTTCGATTTTGTGGGATTAGCAAAATGCTTTCTTTTTCTTGCAAGAAAGGAATGGCTAGTCTTAGCACCTTCTTGACGGCTGTGAGTTCGTACCGATAGTGCATGTTCTCATAGGTTATAATTGCCTGTTTATCGTCCAAAAGAATCGCAACATTCTTAAAGCCCTCTTTAATCAGTTCCAGCTTTATCTGATATTCACGATTGGCTCGTTTGAGTTCTGATATATTTTTTTTCTCTGTGGATGGAATACAAAACACATGCTGTGTGAAAAATAATGACCAGAAGATAAATAGTGTTGCGGTAAACTTATATTTCATGAAAATCCTATGGAATCTTGTTCATATCAGTATCTCGTCTCTGATATTGGTTCGACTCCAGAGCAACTTCTTTGCCAAAAAATGATCCGCGAGTAATATTTTATCTTAAGCTCCATTATAATCAACGCTTTATTTAAAACACCAGGAAGGGATATTGGGCTTACACAAATGATATTATCTGAAACATACGTTTCCGCTAGTCACAGGACACGCTTCAACGATGTCTAATGTTAATTTGAGATGATATTAAATATAGGCCAGTACATTGCTCTAATATTATTGTGCCAGGCACATGTTCTTACTCAAAAACTGTCGACAAAGGGTAGCCCATAAAGAAAAAAGATTTGCTCTTTGGGCGGGCTCCCATAGGGAGCCATTTTTTATCGCAACCCCTAAAACAACGAAACTTTAACGTAACCACTTTTTGAAGTGTACAAAAAAACAATAGTTTTAGGTAATTTTTGCCGATATTTATTCGGTCTAAACATCCTCAAGTCCATTTATAGTTGGGCCCGATCTGGCTGATCGTTTATGCAGGTTACCATGGCGAACGGCACAGCCCCCTATTGAATTTACTATTTCAAAAGAAACTTGAAAGTCCGATAGTCTCTTTGCCGCTACAAAATCAGCCATTGAAGAAGTAGATTCTACCTAGAGACGAAGATTTTCTCTTGCAAAGAAAAGAGATTTTTATTTAATTCTTTCAAAGAAAACTTCCAATCATACAGAACATTCCACAGCACAGAAAGTGCCGTAAAGTCAGGCTGAGTGCCATGATCTTCAGACGATGCTGCAACTGTAGCAAAGTGGATTTTTCTCGACAGTAAGGCTTTATAACTAAACTTCTATGATTCCCAACCAAAGCTCTCCTTTTACAATGTTTAGCAGCGAGCACCTGAGTGTCATGCTCGTCATCATGGCGCTAACTGTGGGCTTGCCTCTCCTGATTAAAAAAATAGTTTATGAAAAAACAACCCAAACCATTGCTGTCAGCATGGGCATTTTCTTACTATTCATCAAAATAAGTGAACCCTTTGTTAGAGGGGATTTGCAGAATTGGCAAAATGAGTTGCCGCTGCATTTATGCGATCTTGCCGCCATTCTTACCGGCATCATGCTGATTAACCGTAGTTACTTTTTTTACGAACTCACCTATTTCTGGGGATTTGGCGGGGCTTTGCAAGCGATGATAACACCGTCAATTACAAATGGCTTTCCCCATATCGACTTTTTCTACTATTTTATTGGCCACGGCTTGATAATCATAGGTGTGATTTATGCGACCGTTCTGTTCAAATATCGTCCGGTTGTGAAATCTATGTGGCGGGCTTTTGTGACGCTTGGCTTTTACGCTGCGCTGGTTGCACCCATAAATTGGATTTTAGGTACCAATTATATGTATCTGTTTGGTAAACCCAAGGTGCGATCCCTTTATGATTATCTTGGCCCCTGGCCCTGGTATTTATTGAGCCTGATCCCGGTTGCACTTTTTTTCTTTTTCCTTTATTACAGTCCGTTCTGGATTGCCGATTTGGTCAGGAAGCGGCGCCAAAATCCGACTTAAACCCAGCCAATTCATTTAATCCAAGCATTTCTCCTCACTTTGATCTTTCAATTAATATTCCATAAGTAGTGGATAGTGTTTGTATGACATACTATATTTTGTAGTTCTTCTTGACATTAAGAAACTTCTTTGCTAACTTTGCGTAAGATTCATCGAACAATGAGTGGTTTCACGAATAATGAGGCAATATGAGAGTTTTGAGTTTTCAAATATTTTTTACGGTAATTTTTTTAGGCGCTTTGCTGGGACGGCAATTTTCTGCGGAGGACGAACTTCTTGAATTCGAAGCATCCCTGAAATCAGTACAATCCTTTGCAAAAGCAGATAATGAACGTCTGCTTAAAGTAAAAAAAGTGACCGGTATAATTGACAACTTCAATCCGAAGATGGCCACAGATCTGAAACAGGCGATTACGACGGAAATATATAACATGAGTATCAAATATCCGAATCTGGATATCGAACTCATTTGTGCCACAATTACTCATGAAAGCGCCCGCACCTGGAATCCGGCAGTGGTCTCAAAAGCGGGGGCCATTGGACTCATGCAAATTATGCCGGCTACCGGAAAGTGGCTCGCCAAATATGAAGATTTCGAATGGCAATCTGCTGAGAAAACCTTAGTTAACCCGGTGTACAACATTCGATTGGGTTCGCGATATCTTTCAGCTTTGATTGAAACGTACGATTTAGATGGTGGCCTGGCGGCATATAACGGCGGCGAAAAAAGAGTCGGAATGTGGCTTGCCCAAAACAAGCTGGACAGTGTTCTCTGGCCCGAGACCAGAAAATATGTGCCGAGCGTTTTGGAATTGTACAACGAGTATAGAAATACTCTCTAAAACGTTCTTCCGAATAGCTGTAAATGGTGCAGGGAACGGTCGTAACCGTTCCCTGCACCATTTTAACCTTCCGCTCGCAAACCTCCAGCGGCGGCCGCTTCAAAATCCACCGGCTTTTGAGCATGCCGAGCCAAGCGGTAGCCAATCTATTTCTATTTTGCCCGCCTAGCATCTGCAAGTTTGAGACTTCAGAACTTCACATTTTGCAGGTAAAAGAGCCATTCGCGACTGAAAAGCCTCGCCTATTCGACTATAAAAATGCAATCGTGTGGTAAGAGGCAGGCGTTTGCACCTCAGATGTCCACGCTTGAGCAAATGAACTCGTCATCACCGCCTTTGAAGTCACCCTTTGCCCGACTGGTTTAAAGTATCTTCAAAAAATCGCTTATTACTGATTATATTTGCACATGAAAGTTCTGCTAACAAAGAAACCTGTTCAGAGCTCAAATTAATTATCGCCGGAAAATTTGAAAAAAGGTTTTCTAAAGGTTCCTGCCAAATTTTTTACTTGCCCTCTCGTAAATTAACTTACTTAGTACAAGTTTTAAGGCTATTTTTATTTCGTCATTGAGAATTATGAGGCTGAATGGATACTAAAGAACTAGAGCGTTTTCGCAGCACTTTGCAAAACCACCGCGACACACTGTTAGAATGGCTTGACTCAGATTTACCCCAGAAAGAAAAGCATTTAGCCGGATGTCCGGATGACGATGTAGAGCAACTCATCTTCGAGCTTAAAAATGCGTTAGGTCGAGTTGAATCAGGCGAGTTTGGAAAATGCCAGGAGTGTGACGGTGAGGTTGAAACAGAACGCTTGACGGCCAACTTCACCCAATGTCTATGCCTTGAGCATTATTCCAAAGCGCAGTTACGCAATCTTGAAAGCGAAATTGAACTGGTTTCGAAAGTGCAGAAAGACCTGCTGCCGTGCAAAGTCCCGGGGCTTCAGGGAATCG
>SMXC01000103.1 GCA_004356825.1 Caldithrix sp. | reverse complement strand
CCGTTTTCATAGGATCGTTGAATGAGCCTTCCGCTAGGTGAATAATAGCGGGCGATGGTAACCCGGATTGCAGCTCCCTCCTTCAGCGAAATCTGGTTTTGCACCAAACCCTTCCCAAAACTCGTCTCGCCGACAATTAAACCTCGATCCCAATCTTGAATCGCACCAGCGACAATTTCAGAAGCGCTCGCTGAACCATGATTAATCAAAACAATCAAAGGGAGTTTTGAATAAGCGGATTCTGAGGTGGAATAATAATCCTCATTTGAACTCGAAATGCGGCCACGAGTATAAACGATCCGTTTACCACTTTCTAAAAATTTGTCAACCATTTCAACTGCCTGATCCAAGTACCCACCTGAATTTCCTCTTAAATCCAAAATCAAACGCCGCATCTCTTGAGAATCCAATTCTTCCAGGGCCTTCTCGAATTCATCATTTGTCGTTTTGGCAAATCTCCCTACTCTGATGTAGCCTGTTTTGGGTTCAATCATAAATGCCGATGAAATGCTGTAAATTGGAATCTTGTCGCGGATGATTGTTAAATCAAAGGGTTCACCAAGAGTGGGGCGTTTTATCTGAACTTCTACTTTGGTTCCTTTCTTTCCTAACAATTTTTGCCGCACCTGGTCTTCGGTAAATCCGTATGTAGACGCACCCTCAATTTTAACGATTTGATCTCCAGGGCGCAATCCCAATTGCTCCGAAGGAGATCCCGCAATGGGTGAAACAACCGTCGGAATTTTATCGAGTACCATAAATTCAATTCCGATCCCTTCAAACTCTCCCTCGAACCGTTCCCGGACTTCTTGAACTTGTTCTTTCGCTAGATAGACCGTATGAGGATCCAATTTCTCGAGCATGCCGTTAATGGCCGAATCAACAAGCTCCTTGGAATCGACTTCCTCAAAATAGAGCTCATTTATCACCCGCACCACTTCCATGAATCGCTGGATTTGCACTAAATTATTTGAACCGAGTGCTAATAAATCCAGCCTCATTGCGATCGCGAACAAAAACAGAACGATTATAATAAGAGCGGCCGAGCTTTTTCTAAGTTTTTTCATAAAATACACCTTAAAAATTGTGTTAGGGTGCTCGGGTGTTAAAGAAATGCTTGGCAGGAGTTTAGAAACTCCAACACCTGAACACCCTAACACCTAAAAACTTATTTTAATCATAAATCGAGGGCAAAGGAAAATCGATGCGTGTCGCCAAAATTTGAGTCAAATGGTATAAAGCCATAATCCAAATGGTAGCGGTTCATCTTTAACCCTAAGCCACCGCCAAAAGCTTGACGGGAAAGTCCGGTTTGATAACCAACCCGGACCGCCAGCTGACTTTTGAATTGCAATTCGGCGCCAAAACTTCCTCTGAAATCCGTTTCGATGACTTTCACTCCGTCTGCAGCTAATAAAACCTTACCGCCAATGCCATCTAAAGCAAATAAATAAGAAATACCCAGACGGACTGTTTTGGGTAAGTTGATAGATTCTGCGCGGAGTTTATCCATTGAGCCAAAATTCTGGGCCACGACGGCCAATTGCAGCGGATTAGAAAACGGCTGCAATATCAAACCGAAATCAAAAGCGTACCCGGCCGCGCTTTCGATAAATATTTTCTCATAAAGATATTTTACAGTTAAACCCGCTTTTAGAGATGAACTGATCGAAGTGGCGTAAGAAAGACCCAGGGCAACATCGTTCGCCTCGACTGTACCGATTGGTTCCTCGGATGGGTTTAAACGACGTTCGATTCCGCCGACACTATTTGTGTAAAAGCTCAATCCAAGGGTGCCACGAAAAGCCGGAAAGGTAATTGCGAGAAACTCATTTGTGATATCCTGCAGCCACTCAGTATGAGTAAAAGCGACTTGCGCCCGCGAGTAGGTTAAACCAGCGGGATTCCAAAATGTGGCTGTGGCATCATCACTTATGGCAGAAAAGGCTCCTCCCATACCGCCTGCACGTGCGCCGACGCCGAGTTTAAGAAAAGCCAATCCAGTCGCGCCTGCATTGCCTGTTTGAGCCACGCTGAAATTTGTAGAAAATAAAATTACAATCATGAAAAAAAATACTGTTTTTACTCTTTGCAAATCACAACTCCCGCTTTAAACACTTTTTAACAATCGAAAACGATAACACTTCCTTTTAAAACTGAAACACCCAGGTAAAGACATGGTCCTCCTCTGGCCGATTGCCCGGTGCAGAAAAAGCGTAGTTTAGTTGACCGGTCTTACCGAAGACTTTAAATTGATATCCTCCTCCTGCTGTCAAAGAACCGTCGTCGAGTCCCCCGCGTAGAACAATGTTTTGCCTGACCACGCCCTGCACACCCATGTGAACCCTTGTATCAATTCGATCTTTAAATACTCTCGACTTGAAGAACTGCTCAACGTCAACGGCTAAAGTCACACTCTTCATTCTCGGCATTTTAATAGCAATAGCTGTGCGTATGCTTTTAGGAATTTTGTCAATTGTCTCGGAGCCGTTTTCACCATAGATATCCTGAGTATTCCATCTGTATTTGGAATTAATATCCTTGACAACGACGCCCAAAGAGAGCCAATCATTTGGGGTAAAGAGAGCTCCAAAATCAAACCCAACGCCGTTTGCCGAAACTGTTTCCCCCGAAATTCCAACATTTGGAAAACGGTTCAAAATCACTTTAACCGACAGTCCTAAAGCCAGCTTTTGAGTCGGCCTTAAGCCGAATGACAGCATAAAAGCATTTTCAGAATTGGACAGATCCTCGGAATGGCCGCCATCGCTGTCCCGACCGTCTATGTTACTGACTCCGGCATGAATCCAGGTAAGAGCCAGACCGCCGTTAATTGTTTGCTCGCCTGCGGCGACTTTCGGGCGGATGGGAACACCAAACCCCAAATAAGTAAACTGCCTGTCCAGCGACAGGACTCTATACGACACAACGACTTCCTTTTTGTCCAGAAAAGGCAGTCCGGCCGGATTGTAATAACTGGCCTCGATCCCCCTGGCAAGAGCGGTGTAAGCATCTCCCATTGCCTTTGCCCTGGCGCCAATTCCCAAACGCAAAAATGACCCCGCAGCGCCCAATTGGGCTTGCAACGAATTTGTGAACCCGGCAATAAAAATAGCTGAAAAAATGAGGCTTTTTCCAACCCATCTTAAATGTTGACTCAACTCTAAACTCCGGCTTAATTTAAAACGACCAATTTACCCCAATACGTCCCGTCGCGGCTCAATTCAAGGCGGTAGAAATAGACTCCGTTTGCAACTTGCACACCTTTTGAGTTCAGACCGTCCCAAATCTCATAGAAATCACCATTCGCAGGACGGAGTCTGTTTTCAGCGACGGTGGCGACGTGCCGCATACCAAAATCATAAATTTTTAAAGTCACATTTGTTTCATTGATTGTGTTGTACTGAAAACGAACATTTCCCCCCGCACCAATCTGGTTGTGCACGCTCGGAGAAAATGGATTCGGATAAGCATAAGTTCTTGGCGTATCATTTTGCCCGGTGGGTTCAAAAGTTTGAAATACCTGCCAGGTTAATCCGTTGTTTGCTGTCTTGCCGATTCCGTCTCCCGTGCCAACCCAAAGTGTGGGGCCGCTACTGATAGCAGCAGCAAAGGTTCTTTGGCTGAGAATGCGTCTGGTACCGGTCGGGTTAACAATGCCCGGGAATAGCGCCCAGATTTCCCCTTCATCCCCAGATACGAAAACGCCCCGATCAGAAGCGGCGTAAATCAGTGAATCATCAACGGTAAAATTGTGGATAGTCTCCCCTGCCAAAGCCGTGCGCCAGGTAAAGCCGAAATCCTCGGTCCAGGAGACGCCCCTGAACTCCGTCTCATCATTGGATTCAACAGTGGTTTCCCGGGTGGCCGCCCAAATAATGTTCTTATTTCCATATTTCTGATTTTCAAGAGCAACGACAAAATTACCCGAAATGGGCTGTGCTTGGTTTTGATGACTAAAACTAGTCCAGGTAACCCCGCCGTCCGTCGAACGGTTGACCCCGCCGGCGGTACCAACCCAAAGAACACCCGCAACGGAAATCACGGAAAATGCGCGATGATTCAGCCGGCCGACAACATCAAAAATAAACGAGTCCGGCGTCACGATTTCCCAGGATTGACCCAGGTCGGTTGATTTTCTCAGGCCGCCGGCAAAGCTCGTAATCCAGACTTCGTCATTTCTCAAAGCAATATCAAAAGTAATATTACTCACCGGAGTCGGGCCGGGCTGGGGCACAAAGTTCCAACTCAGACCATCGTCCATCGAATAGGCCAAGCCGCCGCCGGTTTGTTGCTCGCCAACTACTGTGATCGAATCAAACCCCGTCGCGACCCAGATGATTTCATTAGAAACAGCCAGTGCTGAAATGCTGCCTTTGCCAATTCCCTGTTCGATTCCAAAGGACTCAAAAGTCAAACCAGAGTCAAGGGTCCTGGTTAATCCGCCACCGGTACCAAACCAGATAGCGTTATCCAGTACCAGGATATCCGTGACACTGTTGCTGGCAAGGCCGGGTTGGCCCTGAGATTCATATTGAAAGGATTTCAATAATTGCGCGTGAGAGATATCCGGCAAAAGAACCCAAATAAAACTGAATATTAAAAAAGCTAAAGCTATCTTTTTCAAAAGCATTCCTTATTCAATTACAGTCATGATGTGTTCAATGATATTGCTGCAAAGACCTGATTTATCCCTGGCTTCAAACAAAAATCTGAAATCTCCTCTTAAGGCCGTAGGAGGTAAATTTATGATTCTGCTGTAAGTGCCGTCGCCAGCGATTTCATCCCCTGTGCTGAATGTATTGCCATCATCGGCTAATCCAATCGGGCTATCCCCCGCTTCATTGCCGTTCGGCAGAAAACTTCTAAATCTGACAAAATCTATATCCGACAATCCTTGCGGGTCTGAAACATCAATGGTTATCAACACCTGAACCACCTGGCTTGCAACGATCTGTACCGTATCTGGGGCTGAGAGATTTGAAATAACCGGCGGTTCCGGCTGGGCCACTGTCCCGCGAATGGTGGCAACCACCGCTAAACTCCTGTTACCGGATTTGTCTTCGGCTTGAAAGCGCAGAAAATGGTCAGATGCTTCTTTGATTAAACCTGAACTCAAAGTGATGGAATAAATTCCATCACCAGCTGTGACATCCCCGGAAAGCCCATCATCCAAAAGCGTATCCTGCCGGGTTGGATTGGGGTGAGCCGGCGGGAAAAATTGAGAAAAAACATAAGCGATATCGTCCAAACTATCCGCATCGGATACTTCGACTTCAATCAAAAATTCAAACAGGGAATCCAGTAAAACTGTTACTGGAACGCTAACGCTAACGATTTCGGGCAGATTATTTTCAGCTCCGTCGCGAACGAAAATTCTGGTTTGCAAACTGTTGCTCGCATTGCCATTTTTATCTGTTGCACTAATTTCAAGATTGAATTCTCCGCTGTCGTTTTGAAAAAGAATGCCCTGAATCTGCGTAGTAAACCGGCCATCTTTTGGAATGACATCTCCTGAAGTGCCGTCGTCCAGCAAAAAACCGCTTATGACCGGGGTAGTCGAACCGGATTTAATAATCTCAAAATGCACCTCAGCAAGATCGTCGAGTCCCTGCGGGTCCACAGTCTGCACGGAAATTAAATGTCTAGCTGAGGATAAATTATAAACAACCGAAGGAGCGAACAAATCCGAAATCTCGGGTGTAGTGCCCGGTGCAGGCTTTGTCGGATTGTAAGTTGAACAGCGAAATACTCCAGCGAAAAAGATCAAACAAAAGAAGAGAAGAATATTTTTGACAGCCTTAATTAGCTTTTGCATCATCCCTATTTCGATCAACCTTTTAATAAAATAGCTTAACCTGAATAATTCATAAACCGCAAAGACGCAGAGGCGCAAAGTATAAAAAACAAGAGATTAAATTCATTTTTTTCAGCTATTATGACTAAAATTTGCTTTGAAAACAAAACCTCTCTTTTATCTTATCTAGTAACATTTCTCACTTGCTTTCAGGTGTCATGCCGACCAACGGGAGGAATCTGAGTCTTGGCATGCTAAGGTTTGAAGGCTAAAGCCAATTCTTCAAGACAATCCGGGTTCATCAGATTTCTCGCGGACCCTGCCCTGAGCCCAGTCGAAGGGCTCGAAATGACATAGTTCTTTGTTATTTTTTTTACTGATACTTATGTAGATATTCCCCAATGAAAAATGTTAGTTATCTATTCTTAGCGTCTTTGTGTCTCTGCGGTAAACATTTATGAATAATCCAGGTTAATTTAGCCTATGGTTATTTGTTGAAATCTTCTCGAAAATTGTCTCAAATT
>SMXC01000102.1 GCA_004356825.1 Caldithrix sp. | reverse complement strand
TAAAGAAAATACACGACGGGGCTTGCACACCCTATCATAGACTAACAAACTCCATACACTCTGACCCCCGATTAAAAGAGCAACTCAAAGCAAAATTTAAAACGCTTAACCCTTTTGAAATACAAAGTAAAATGATGATTAAAATTAAAGCAATTATGAAAATTGTCAACGAAAAAATAATATAAAATTCTCACTCATAAATACCGCCCAGGGTAACATTCTATTATGAGGCAACGGGTGTGAAAAAACTCCGTTGCAGACAATTTAGGAACCAAGTTCTATTCAGATCGTTTACGTGTTAAAATACAAATTTAACAGAACTATAAATATAATTTTGCCGGAAGGGGTTCCATTGAAACTACATTTTTACTAAATTCTCCAAACATTGTCGGAAAGATAGCCCGAGAGGGCGTGTTTAATGCTTTAAACTCCTGTGTTCCTTGACAAAACTTTTAAGTCGAAATAACTAAAATTTATTTCGACTTTTTTTTTACCATCTTGTTTCACCCTGGCACAGGGGTTCAAAATGGGTTAGTATGTTGAACAGGCATGTCGCGTTTATTTGTCCTAACCCCAAATTTTAGAGGAAATTTTGCTGGCATAAATTTTTGTATTAATTTAACAGATGTTACTAAACCGACAAATTTGCCTATTGAAGTTGGAGGTGTAAATTTATGAACACCAAAGAAGAAATAAAGAAAAGTACAGATTCAACCAAGGAGAACAAAATCATTTCTTTAATAAAAGGAATGCAGAATGTTGAAGAGTTTAAAGAACTTACCTGGGAGGGTTCGTTTTCCGATTACCTTTCAATGGTGCAAAAGAACCCCAAAATTACACGAACCGCATTTCAAAGACTGTATGATATGATTCTCAGTTACGGCACGGAAGAATATCAAGAATACAAAGAAAAATTCATCAGGTACAAATTTTTCGATGATCCAATTGACAAGGGCAGAGACGCTATTTTCGGGCTGGAACCTGCCCTCATGAAGTTCGTTAATTTGTTTAATTCTGCCGCCCGGGGATATGGCACGGAAAAACGTGTTTTTCTTCTTCATGGTCCTGTCGGTAGCGCCAAGAGTACAATCGTCCGTTTATTAAAAAAAGGCCTTGAGGCTTATTCCAGAACTGAAGACGGCACGCTTTACTCGTTCTCGTGGAAAATCGAGGATGAGACCGGGACCCATTTTGAAAATTGTCCGATGCATGAAGAGCCGCTTCATCTGATTCCGGAAGATTTCCGCGGCAAGGTCATGGACGAATTAAATCAAGATAGACCCGCCGACGAGCGCGTCAATATTTTTGGTGAGCTGTGCCCGTTTTGTCGCCAGACATACGTGGAAAAAAACCGTAAATATAACGGGGATTGGGCAAAAATAATCGACGATATAAAAATTCGACGACTGATTCTCTCGGAAAAGGATCGGGTTGGCATCGGTACCTTTCAACCGAAAGATGAAAAGAATCAGGATTCGACTGAACTTACCGGCGATATCAATTACCGTAAAATCGCCCTCTACGGTTCCGACTCGGATCCCCGCGCTTTCAATTTTGACGGCGAGTTGAATATCGCCAACCGGGGATTGGTGGAATTCATCGAAGTGCTGAAATTGGATGTTGCTTTTCTCTACGACTTGCTTGGGGCTTCACAAGAACATAAAATCAAACCCAAAAAATTCGCTCAAACAGATATCGATGAAGTGATTATCGGGCACACGAATGAGCCGGAATATAAAAAGCTGCAGTCGAACGAATTTATGGAAGCCCTGCGAGACCGGACAGTCAAGATTGATGTTCCATATATTACCAAACTTTCGAATGAAATCAAGATCTATGAAAAAGACTACAGCAAGGAGAAAATCAGAGGCAAACATATTGCCCCGCATACATTTGAACTCGCATCCATGTGGGCGGTTCTGACCCGCTTGGAAGAGCCGAGAAAGGCGCAGCTCACATTAATGCAAAAATTAAAACTGTACGACGGTAAAACTTTGCCTGGATTTACTGAAGACAATATAAAGGAATTGCGTTTGGAGACAGTGCGAGAAGGGATGGAAGGCATTTCGCCGAGGTATATTCAGGATAAAATTTCAAATGCTTTAGTCGCCGATGAAGAGGGAACTTGCGTGAATCCGTTCATGGTTCTGAATGAACTTGAAGAAGGTCTGCGCCATCACTCGTTAATTACCGGAGACGATCAGAAGAAACGCTACGGGGAGTTGTTGAGCGATGTAAAAGAAGAGTATGAAGACATGGTAAAGACAGAGGTTCAGCGAGCGATTGCCGCTGACGAGGAAGCTTTAGTACGCCTATGCGGAAACTACATTGATCATCTCAAAGCATATACTCAAAAAGAGAAAGTGAAAAACAAATACACCGGCGCAGATGAAGAGCCGGATGAACGTTTAATGCGTTCCATTGAGCAGAAGATTGACATCCCGGAAAGCCGCAAAGATGATTTCCGCCGCGAGGTTATGAATTATATCGGCGCCTTGGCGCTTGAAGGGAAGACATTTGATTACAGGTCAAATGAACGGCTGCAAAAGGCGCTCGAACTCAAACTTTTTGAAGATCAGAAAGATTCGATAAAACTGAGTACTTTGATTTCCAGCGTAGTTGACAAAGAGACCCAGGAAAAAATAGATGTTGTTAAGTCACGGATGATTAAATATTACGGTTACTGCGATATCTGTGCGACCGATGTCCTGAATTTCGTGGCCAGTATTTTCGCCCGTGGCGATATTAAAGAATCTTTGCAATAAGATATCTCTTATGGTAAAAAAAATAGACAAAGATCACGCGCGGTTTCGACAAATTGTTCGTGGAAAAGTCAAGAAAAACCTGCGTAAATATATAACCCAGGGCGAACTGATTGGGAAACAAGGCAAAGAGTTGGTGAGTATCCCGGTGCCCCAAATCAGGCTGCCTCATTTTCGATACAGCAGCAAGAAAGCCGGTGGCGTCGGGCAAGGAAAAGGTGACGTTGGCACCCCCATTGGCCGTGGCGATGGGGGTGAAATACCCGGAGTAGGTGACGCACCCGGGCAGCATATTCTGGAGGTCGATGTTTCACTGGAAGAACTCGCTGAAATGTTGGCAGAAGAATTGGAACTACCCAATATCGAGGCTAAAGGCAAAAAGAACATTACTTCTGACAAGAATAAATATACCGGAATCAGCCAGGTCGGTCCTGAATCTCTGCGCCATTTCAAAAGGACCTACAAACAAGCCCTAAAGCGGCAATTGATTTCGGCTACTTACAATCCGCTTGATCCCATAATAATTCCGGTACGCGAAGATAGAAGGTATCGTTCTTGGAAAGTAACATCCAAGCCGGAAAGCAATGCTGTGATTATCTACATGATGGATGTCTCCGGTTCGATGGGGGACGAACAGAAGGAGATCGTCCGGATTGAATCATTCTGGATTGATACCTGGCTGAATTACCAGTATAAAAACATCGAGACCCGGTATATTATACACGACGCAATCGCACGCGAAGTCGACAAAGAAACCTTTTACCATACACGAGAGAGCGGTGGCACGATCATCTCTTCGGCTTACAAAGCCGCCAACAAAATGATTGATGAATTTTATAATCCCAATGAATGGAATATCTATCTATTCCATTTTTCCGACGGTGATAATTGGGGGGAAATTGACACCGATGAATGTGTTATGTTGCTTAAAGAAAAGCTGCTTCCGAAAATAAATCTTTTTTGTTATGGCCAGGTCGAAAGTCCATATGGCAGCGGGCAATTCATTCGCGATCTCGAAGATTTTTTGCTTGATGAGGAAAACATCGTTTTGTCTGAAATTCCGGATAAAGATGGCATTTACGATTCGATCAAAGAATTCTTAGGCAAAGGAAGATAAAAAGTTTTGAACGAGAATACTGTCTTAGCCCGCACATATCGTTCAACACTATTAAGATTAAAAGTTGAACTACGATGAATTTAACAAAAGAACTTGAAATTCAGAAAGCAGAAATTCGAGGCTACGCCGAAGGCTACAACCTCGACTTTTATGAGACCATATTCGAAATGGTTGAGTTTGATGAACTGAACGAAGTGGCAAGTTATGGCGGCTTCCCCACTCGCTATCCGCACTGGCGATTTGGGATGGAATATGAAGAACTTTCCAAGGGCTATTCTTACGGACTACAAAAAATCTACGAGCTTGTTATTAATAACGATCCCTGTTATGCTTATTTAATGAAATGCAATAATCTTGTGGATCAAAAACTTGTTATGGCTCATGTTTACGGCCATAGTGATTTTTTCAAAAACAATCTCTGGTTTTCTCACACCAATCGGAAAATGATAGACCAGATGGCGAACCATGGCACCAGGATTCGCCGCTTTGTTGAAAAATACGGAGAAGAAACGGTTGAGGATTTTATTGAAGTCTGCCTGTCTTTAGAAAATTTGATTGATCCGCATTTACCACATATAAAACGCAAAGCAGAAAACAGCAAGGTTAATGGAAAACAGACTGAGGATTCTGAAAATATTTCTCCGCTTAGACTCAAGAGCCCAAAGGCTTACTTGGACTCGTTTATTAATCCGGAAGAATTTCTTGAAGAGCAGAAGCAACTGTCAAAAGAACGCAAGCTTGAAAAAAGAAAAAGAAATCCCGAGGAACCGCAGCGCGATATTTTACAGTTTTTATTAGAATACGCTCCTCTGGAGAGATGGCAGTCCGACATTCTTTCGATTATTCGCGACGAGGCGTATTATTTCAGCCCGCAAGGCCAGACAAAAATAATGAATGAAGGATGGGCGACTTATTGGCATTCGACGATCATGACCCGCAAATGCCTGACGGACGCAGAATTAATTGACTACGCCGACCACCATTCCGGTACTCTGATGACGGGCTCCGGCAGGTTGAATCCTTATAAATTAGGCGTTGAGTTGTTTCGTGATATCGAAGACCGATGGAATAAGGGAAAATTCGGCAAAGAATATGAAGAGTGCGAAGACTGGCAGGTCAAAGCAAACTGGAACAAGAACCTTGGCCTTGGTCTGGCAAAAATATTTGAAGTCCGCAAACTTTACAATGACTTGATGTTTATAGACGCATTCTTGACACAGGAGTTTTGCCGCGAAAACAATCTTTTTGTGTATGAATTTAATGACCGGACAGATTATTATGAAATCTCCGACCGGGATTTTCAAGTAGTAAAGCAGAAGCTTTTGTTTAGTCTGACGAATTTTGGTCAACCGGCAATTTATGTTGAAGATGCAAACTACTTCAATCGCGGTGAGTTGTATTTGAAACAGAGGCATGAGGGCGTGGATCTGAAAATGCAGGAAGCCAGAGACACTTTGGCCAATTTGTTTAAAGTCTGGACCAGGCCGGTTCATTTGGAGACAGTCGTTGATGAAGTAAAAACTTTAATGACGTTTGACGGTCTAGAACACAGTGAAATAGAAATCGATCAATGAGTTGCTAAACTTGTGAGGCAAAAAAATGGCACCTGGAAAGACAACCCTACAGCTTTTAAAAAATTATCTTAGCAAACAGAACAGCAATGATGCAGATTATCAATTTAGTTGCGAACTGAAAGAGTTTCGGATACAAGTAAATCTCAATGAGTTTGATAAATTTAGTCTTGTGGTGGAAACTCTTCAAGTTGAGTGGGTTAATGCCTTTGAGTCCTGTCCTGATCTTGTAAGAAAGCAGGCGGATTTTTTGAAAAACAATCTAACTTACCTGCTTGAAAATTTTGAGGTTTTTGAAATCGACAAGCTGCAGTCGAAAGCACAATTGCGCAGCCATGTTCCCGATGAGGACGACACGTCGCTGTCCTATTTTGAAATTATAATTACAGGCGGCAGAAGTATTACCCTTGCAAGATGGGTCTTTGATAAGGATAGCAAACAAAAGAAACCCGGGAACTTTCAATTGACGAATGAAATCCTCGAGAAAATTATAAATGATTTTGTTAAAACAATTGAATTAGAGAAATAATCATTCGTTGATTGTTACAAATTTATTTTTAACTTAAAGGCAGGCAATATGTCCTGCCTTTTTCTATTTTACATTAGCATTAAGAGTACATCGTTAATATGACATCCAATAAAATTGAGAATAAAAGAGGATTTACAGTCGGCGAAAAATGGATCATCTGGGGCGTATTTTGTCTTTTGGTTAGTTTAAGCAGCCATAGGTTTTCTGTTTTCGCGGGCTTGATGCTTTTCTCTGCCGGCGTTTCATTTTTTTTGAGAAAAGAAAAGTTGATTCTCGCAACAATCGCAACTATTTCCGGCCTCCTGATTTTAGGCTTCAGTAAATTTTTGTTTTAGTTTTAAATAAAATGTTTCTCCGAATCACGCTAACCTGTTTCTTTCTTAGCTTTGGTTTCGCAAGTTTTTCTTATTCTCAGGAAAATGATAAGAAAGCTGTGCTCTGGTGCGATCCTCTGCTGAATATCAAGCAAATTACCAATCGAAATGGAATCATAAATATTCTTAATAAAGCCGGGGATGCTGGGTTCAAGGCGATTGCCCTGGGGGTGAAAACAATTACCGGGGAGGTCATTTACAACAGTAAAACAGCACCGCGGTTATTCGATTGGCAGGATTCCCAGCTTCATTTGAACTTCGATCCGGTACAGGTATTTCTCAATGAAGCCCGGCTGCGAAATATAGAGATTTATGCAGTATTCTCCATCTTTTCAGAAGGGCACCTGATCGAGCGAAAAGGACCTATCTACTCTGATCGCTCGGCTTGGCAGACGACAGTTTATGTCATTGAGGATGAAGAACCCACACTAATGCCAGTCACAGAATGGGGGTATGGAACGGCTGCGTTTGCGAATCCCCTCCTTCGGGAAGTACAGGATTATGAGATTGCCATCATAACCGAATTCATTCAAAAGTATAATGTGGATGGGCTGATTTTCGATAAAGGGCGTTTTAGCGGGATTGAAGCAGATTTTTCCGACTATTCAAAAAGCGAATTTGAAAAATTCCTGGGAAGCGGACAAAGAGTGAGTTGGTGGCCGGATGAAGTCTATGAGTTGAAATCAGTGAATGACGAATTGGAAATCGTTCCCGGGCCGCTTTTTCAGGAGTGGTTGGAGTTTAGGTCCAAATCTATTCAATCATTTTTCAAACGCCTGATCGATTCTGTGCGCAGCGTTGACCCGGCGATTCCGGTGGCCAATTTTGTGGGTGCCTGGTATCCAACCTATTACGAGTACGGTGTTAACTGGGCGGGCGAGGCAAATAGACCAGAGGAAGATTGGGCCAGTAGAAATTACCATAAGACCGCGATTGCTGAAATGTTCAACTATTTAGTTGTCGCTTGTTTTTTTCCAAGGACTACCATGGAGGAAGCCGAGAATGCAGGCGCTGACTGGTGGATGAGTGTTGAGGGAAGCTCGATTATTGCCCGGGAGGTTATTGGCCTGGCAACCCCGGTTCACGCCTCACTCATGGTTGAGCAATTTAAGGAGAACGCTGACACTTTTAAAAAGGCTTTAAGGACGGCACTAAAACTCACCGATGGTTTGTATGTATATGACTTCAGTCAGATCGAAAAGTACAAGTATTGGGATGAATTAAAAGAAGTACTTATAGATGAATCAAAACCCGCCGCCAAGGAGCCGGCCTTAACAAGATAGAAAATTATTTGATTTGCATGGCTTTTAAATCAAGGTGAGTTGCTTTTTGTTTTCTTTGCCTGCTGCATGAACTCAAGCAACATCGCAATATTGTTCTTGTTGCCACCCTCGATGATTAAAACGTCGTTGGCATTAGACTGAATCTTGATCGTCTCATTTCCTTCCGGATACTTTACTATTAGAAGTTTTTCATAAGCAGCCTTGAATTCCTTGGCTTCTTTCTCCGTGTCCCAACTGCTGCAAATCAACAGAAGCAACTCGCTGTTTTTCTTATGTTCAAAAACCGCAAACGAATCTCCGTTCCAACCTTCTGCAGCCGTCAAACCGTCTTCGCTCATTCCATGTTCGGAAAAGATAATCCGCCACTGAATTTCGCCGACTGTGTTGGATTCAAGCAGCTTCCAATCAGAAAATAGTTTCTGCGCGAAAGAAGGCCACTCAAATTTGAACGGAAATTCATTAGTCAGCCACTTTTCCGGGTGAAGTATTTGTTCGCTTGATACCGGAGGATTTTTATAAAGCTCGCTAACTTTTTGCCAACCCTGCTTCTGTATTTCAAATACGAACCCCATCCCTTTAAGATAAGTCCCCACCATTGTTTCAATCATGAAAGGAGGGATATCGTCCATCGCTTTGATGGCTTTCTCCATGTTTCCACTTTGTGCCAGGGGAACCACGCTGCTTTTTAACATTTGCAGCATTGTTTTGACGTCGAGTTCAGCCTGCATTTTAATTGCCATATCAAGCATCCCGGGTGCAGGAATAGAACCAAATTGAGTTTTCAAAGTCCATAGCATCATTAAATAGGTAGCCTCACCCTCGACCACTGCTTGACGGGCGAGCACCTCGTCATCGTTTAATCTTCCTTGCCCCGGTGAAAGCAAATACTCATCGAGATTGTGATACTGATCCTGAAAACCGTGATAAAGCTCGTGGGCATAAATTGAGCCCAACGTCGACTTCGGCAGATCCTGCATGACGACATAAAATGTATTGGAGGCCGAATCGTAGTAGGCTGCCGCCTGGCTCTGCATCACTGTCTTGGCCAAAGATTTGAAATCTTTAATTTCTGGTCCCCGGTAAAGGCCGAGTTTGCGGACTACTTTTCCGTAGTTCTTGTCCATGTTTTCTGAAAACTGTTTGTCGAGCATTTTGTCAAGATACTTGCCAAAATCTTCAAGTGACTGATGAGCAACTTTAACGCTGTGTTTGAATTTGGCGCCACGAATTTTTTCTATTTCTACCTGGATGGAATCGATTGTATTTTGGATATTTTGAGCAACTAAATTAATGGGCTGAAAATAAACAGAGGCGATTACCAGAATAATCGAGTATCTAAATTTTGACATATCATTTCCTGACGTGAAAAGACAAATGCTTGTGGGGTATTTCTTTTATGGGTGAGTCCGCGGCTAAATGACTGTTTTCAAAGATTGCAATTTTCTTTGAATTTTTCCGGCATTAAGACCATTTTCTGTTTTTCATAATCGAAGAAAATTAAGCCGGTCTTGGCCCGGGCGACTTCTTTACCCGTTTCTCGATTTGTCAGTTTGTAAAAAAAGTCGCACCCTAATTTGTGAAAGTTACCAAGTGCGACTGCAATTTTCAAAATATCACCGTGGAAGCCCTCTGCTTTATAAATGATTGTTGCATGTACCATAATTGTGCCGACACCATCTACATCGAGTTCC
>SMXC01000101.1 GCA_004356825.1 Caldithrix sp. | reverse complement strand
CTACAGCATGCCTTTTCTTTTACGAATAAACCACTCAGCGCTGAGCAGCAAAATACAGGTGATGAGCAGAGGCAGACGGTTCCAGATTTCCCATTCGTTTTTGAGAGTAATAAATTTATCGGGAAAAGTAAGTCTTTCTTTCAGGCCGGAAAAATTTTCAGAGGTGAAAAATTCCCCGCCGCTCTCACTGGCAATGCGCTTAAGCAGGTCTTCATTCATGCGGGTGTTCTGGTATTCGAGATTGAATTCCTCAACCGAGAATTTTCCGGAGTCACGGCCGAGAACCCGGCTTTGCAAATGTGCGGTCCCGGTAAATTCATAATCCCCGCCCTCCAGAACCTGAAAACGGCCTTCGTAGCGTCCCTGGCCCGCGTTCGAAAGGGCTAAATTCTGTTTGCCCTTGGCGCTTTGCAATTGCACCGTCACTTCTGCGCCATCAACCGGCTGGTAATCTTCAAAGTAAACCTGCGCCGTGAATTTCACCTCTTCACCGCTGCGGTAAATTTCCTTGTTAGCGACGATTTTCACCAGTTTGCTGTCATCGTCGGTTGTTAACCAGCGGATGGTATTTTGCAGAAATGTCAGGTAGCTGCTATTGTTTTTGCCGACCCCCCACATCAATAAATCCCAGCGCCAGAGACCGTAGGTTAAAACCGCGGCAGATTTGCGCTTGCCGGAACTGCGAACAACGACCAGCGGCAAAGCTCGCCGGCGAAAACCTCCAGAACGATCCATGTCCAACACAGCCAAAGATTGGGCGGTATTTTGAAGTTTGACAGAGTTCAGATTAAAAAATGAGGGCGGTAGCTCTTGCCATTTTTTAATGTTTTCGCTGTCATCCTCTGCAAGGCGCAGCAAGGGGTGGTGCACGCCTTGCGGTAGTTGTTTCATATAAATGATTTGCTCAGGGCCTTTTTGCGGAATGGCCGCCAGGGGGATAAAATCTTTCAAAGTCAGAAGCTTAGCATAGTCTGTATTTTTACCTGACAGGACAAAAAGCGGTTTTCCTTTCGCCAGCGCGCTTTTAATTTTTTCCAGGGATTCCGTTCTCGAGGTTCTGCGCGGATAATCTACCAAAATCAAACAATCAAACTTGGCGAGTTGCTCCGGATTCGGCAACATTAAATTGTTGTAAAACCGACCCCTCCTCTTTTCAACGAAACTTTGCACTTCAAAATTTTCATCGGCCTCAAGAGCCCGTTTTAAAAACAGGAAATCAGCGCCCGGGCTCCCCGCAACGATCAAAAGTTTTAATTTACTCTTCAGAATTTTGATATAAAAGGTTTTTGAATTATTGATTTTAGTCAGCTCTCCGGCCATCTCGGGAATTCGGACCTCGTACTTAAACACACCTTCCTTTTCAGGAGAAAAATGCAATCGTACTTTTTGTTCGAAGCTGTTTCCTGACAGCTGAACGATTTGTGTATCTAAAGTTTGATTTGCGTGATTTAAAGTAACCTGAACCCGCTGCCCGGAGAAGCCGCTGCTCCTGACATAAACATCGACCGGGACGCGCGTTCCGGCGTAGGCAATTTCGTTGGTAACATAATTGGAAATAAGCACATCTTTTTGCTCAGCAGGGTCGCCGATGGCAATTGGGTAAATCGGCACGCCATAATTTGCAGCATATCGTGCCGGATTTTCTCCGAGATTGTCTGCGCCGTCTGTAATGAGAAGAGCTGCACCAAAATATTTCTCCGCAAGCCGTTCTTTTAATTCCGCCAAAGCTCGGCGAATATCGGTACCGTCGCCGTTTAGCGTCATCGAATCCGGAACGGAATCTAACTCGTCAAAAAGCTGGTAGGAATAAGGATAAAATGCAAAGTTAAAATTCTCCGAGGTCCTGTGGAAAATCTCCGCGTTCAAAGTATTCTTCAGCTCGATTCGACGGTTTACTTTTTGGTCGTTCAAAGCCATGCTGGCAGAATTGTCCAGCAGAACCGCAACCACGGGTTTTTCCTGCTTCCTGCGGGTGATGCTCAAAATCGGTTCGAACAAAAGCAGGATGATAATCATCACAACCGCTGCCCGCAGGGACATCAGCAAAATTCGCCAACCGAGAGGCACAGGCGGAATTGTGCTGCGGTAGACAAAATAACTGAGTCCAATTGCCACAAGAAGGGATATGATGAGCAGGAGAGTGCTGCCGGAGGTATTCAGTGAGATTTCAGATAGGGTGGTCAAAAGATTTGAAGCCAACTTAAGTTACTGGGCTGTCCATTTCTGTGCACGCTCTGAAAGTTCTTCAACATGTTGTGGCCAGTCGTGCAATGTAGCCGGATCGAAATCAGCACCGTTTGACCAAACCAACGTTTGAACTTCGGGATCGATCTGGACTTGATTAAAGAGAGACAATTCAAGCAGCGGCTCAAATAATCCTCCTTTCAGAATTGGCTTGAAATCTATTGTTTGTGAGCTGTTATCATTAAATTTAACCACGAGTTTATAGTCACCAATAATTCTAAAAGATTTGACTCGATAGATCTTATGCTCCATAATTTCTTTCCCTATTTTAGCGGCTCAATTCGTAAAGGCGGTTGTCCTGTTTGTAAAAGGTCCTAATCAGAGAGCAACTCCTCTTGATGTATTTCAGCCCAAGCTTCGACCAAGCGCTGCTGCCTAATCTGAAATGAACCCGCGATTATTTCAATACTATCAATTGCATAGATAGCGACATCATTTTGATAGTAGGCATGAAAATGGGGCCGATGGTGTGGAGCATTTGGTTCCATAAACATGCGAATAATAACGCCATAGAATCGAGATATTTCTGGCATTGTACCTCGGTCTTAAATAAATGTAGGGAATTCAATCTTCAGAATCAAGCCTAAGCGAAGGTACTGGACTCAAACTGAACTCTGACCTTTCTCCTCGCTCCAAATAAAACCTGCCGGCGCGTACAATCATTGCGGCGTTATCAGTGCATAAATTCAGTGGCGGAGTAAAAAGCTTAAATCCATGCTTTTCGCTTTCTTCCTTTAACCGATTCCGCAGGAGCGAGTTACAGGCAACCCCGCCAGCCAAAGCAAGTTGATCAATTTGATACTTTTCCAACGCTTTTAAACTATTTTCAATAAGGATTTCAATCGCAGCTTTTTGAAAGCTCGCGGCAACATCGGCTTTGCTCCGCTCACGCTCCTCAGGTGATAAAGACTGTAAATGATAAAGCACGGCCGTTTTTAAACCACTGTAACTAAAATCCAACTCGCTGTCTTTAATTCTGCCCTTGGGAAAATCTAAATATTCGGGGTCGCCTGTTGCGGCTAACTTATCCACCGCCGGGCCGCCCGGGTAGGAAAGCTCGAGCATTTTAGCCGCTTTGTCGAATGCTTCTCCAACGGCGTCGTCGCGGGTTTTGCCGAGGATTTCGTATTTGCCCCACTCATGAACCAGGACCAATTGGGTGTGCCCGCCGGAAATAATCAGTGCAATAAACGGCGGCGGCGGTCCCTCCCCCAAAACAGAGTTGGAAAAGATGTGACCTTCAATATGATTGACTCCGATAATCGGGATGTCAAGAGCTAAGGCCATCGCTTTGGCAAAATTAAGTCCAACTAATAGAGAGCCGGCCAATCCGGGACCAAACGTGACGGCAATGCCGTCCAGATGTTCTTTTTCAATTTCGGCTTCTTTAAGGGCTTTTTGTACCGTCGGCAAAATGAGCTGGACATGGGCGCGGGAAGCAAGCTCCGGCACAACGCCGCCATACTTTTGGTGGACTTCCTGAGAAGCAACGATATTGGAAGTGAGGCGATCTTCGAGCCAGACAGCTGCGGCAGTTTCATCGCAGGAAGTTTCGATGCCGAGGAGTTTCATTTTAAAAAGTAATCAAGGCGTCAATGATAAACTGGCCATCCCAGTCTTCATTAAAGGCGTATTCAAGCCGAATAAGGTTATTGTAAGGCATAAAGACATGCAACCCCGCTCCCCACCCGGAAATAAAATCGCCCGTATCAAGTTTGTTATTATCTTGTATTTGAAGCTGAACATAATCGGATACACCCCAGAGGGCACCCGTATCAACAAAAAGACCACCACTGATTCCGAATCTGAAGTTAGATCCGTACCTGCCTATTGACTCAAAGGGTCCCAAGTTATGATAAGTAATCCTGCGAATTGGAAAACGGAATTCAGCGCTGCCAATCACCCGGTTGACTCTAGATTTCCGTTCGCTAAAATGACCGCGAATTCGCGTGAAGAATCCGAAATCAACCCAGTCGTATATGGGTGTTTCGCCCCGCGATAAATTTGCTGCTCCCCGAAAAGCCAGCGTTGTCGGGCCAATTGGAATATACTTCCTCAGATCCGCCCCAAACCGGACGTAGTCAGTCACTTCGCTAAAAAATCCGGTTTTGGTAAGCCAGAGATTTATATAATTACCTTTGTGCGCATATTCCCAAAGGTCGCGCGAGTCATAGGTAAAAGAAAAGCCCATTTTCGGTAACCTATCTTTTCCTGAAGAAGAAAGTGTCACATTCAATGTATCTGGTGAAACCGTTAGTTGTTGGTACCCCATATTGACATCAAAATAAGTAAAGTGCCCAAAACGTTTGCCAATTCGCCAGTTAAAGCCAATTCGCTCTTCATCTACATCCGCCTCCAAACCTGTGAAAAATTTATTACGAATTTTCCTGGCAAAAACCGAAATGCTGGTATAAAACTTGAGCTTGCCAAGTATCCATGGATTTGTATAAGCCAATCGGACCGAAGGGTTAAAGCCAAGCCAAAAAGAGAAATCAATCACTTCCCGCCGGCCGCGGAAATTAGTATAAAGTAAACCGGCGCCAAGCGAAATTCGGCTCCAATCCCTGTCGTTTCTAAAAACGATGGGATAAGGAAAAATGTACCACATTTCGCTGACCGTAACGACCAAAATCACGCCTTGTTGGGTTGGAATATTAGCAACCTCAACTCGATTAAAGATTCCCAAATTCTGAATTCGCAGCTGATCTTGCTGCGCCAAAACTTCATCGAAATTATCCCCCTGCTTGAGCTTCATCTCCCGGGTAATAATTTCTTCTTTGGTTTTTTCATTGCCCTGGATAATTATCGCCAGGATTTTGCTTTGGCCGGCGGCGGAGTCCGTCTGGGCGGGGGTGTTATTTGTTTGGGCGAAAATCGCTGAAAAGGACAAGAAAAGAATTAGAAAAGATGTTAAAAAATGCATGGACTATTAGTTCAATTTGACACAGAGAAATCAGGGAGACCAGGATGTTCACGGCGTAAGATTCTATGGAATTTATTTGGTATCACGCGAAAAACACGGAAATACGAAGTGTTTGATAGAATTAATTAGTCAAAAAACCTCGGTGAACCCTGTACAACAAATCTGCAACATTGTGTTTTGTTGGCAAAGTTTTTCATGGAGCCTGGTTATAAAAAGAATATTTTAGCCACTGATTCACACTGATGATTAAAGCGGTTGAGGATAAAACTTTGAAAATTAAAACTTATGCAATGGGTTCAAGCCAACGATTTTAGTGTCCTGTTTTTCGTCCACAGTGCATTTATCCGTGTCGAATCGGTGTTAATCCGTGGCCTATCTCCTTATAGTTTATCCTTGCGGCTTCGCCGCGCTGAGCTACTCAGTGATTTCTCTATGTCCATATTTTAAAATGTTTTTAAAAGTCTGAACGTTAAACGAATGTCATCATGGGAACGATCCGTACGTTTTGCAATATCAAGACGAAGCACACCCTCTAACGCGAGCAGAGAAATTCCGACATTGGTTTGCAGATCGAGATCGCCAAAACCGCTGAAAAGCCCGTCATCAAGGTCATCCGTCGTCCAGGCCCAGCCGGTATCCACAAAAACACCCAGGGAAAGAGCGGTCCAGATCGCGCCAAAAAACGGAATCCCCTGCAAGGGAATTTTTTGTAAAATGTCGCCGCCAAACAGGTAATTGACATTCATCATAACCATGCGGTTGCCAGTGAACTCTTTATCCTCAAAGCCTCTCAGGCTGCCGATGCCGCCAAGATCAATACTGTACTGCTTAAACAGCGTATCGGGCGAAGCCTGTAAAGACGATTTGACGCCAATATCGCCGCGCCGTGCGCCCACCATGCCGCGAATAAACAACCGGTGATTGCTGAAGGTCTGTTGAAATCGTTTGATGGTAAAAAAAATGCCATCGGTGTCGAAATCTCCCACGGTGTGTTCGTAAATCCCTTCGAGGTACCAGCCGGTGAGAGGGAAGATCGGGTTATCGCGCCAGTCCAGAGCGGCGATGAATCTCAGGTTGGTTTCGTCGCCCTCCGCAACAAAGGAGTCAAGTCTCTTCGGGTTTTCACTGAAATCACCTTTGAAGAGACTCCAGTCGATATTTCGTTCCAGAGCGTCGTAGGTTTGCCTGGCTACTTCAAATCGGAGCGTGTGAATCTCCAGAAACTTATGATCGACATAAAGCCGTAGGCCCTGTTTACCAAAGTGGTCTTTGTGGTCGTTTCTAAGAAACAAGCTTGCCAGGGAGTTTTCGACATCGCTGATCAGCCAGTTATCATTTGATGCCAATTTTCTGAAATATTCCGCGCCCACAGTTAAACGTTTGAAATCAAAGAAATCTTTTCGAACGCCGGCGGTGTAACGAAATCGTTTGCCGGAATCGTTCCAGAAACCAAGCCCGAGGTCGCCGTAAAACTGTAGTCCCGAAACGGACTCCGGTCGGAATTTGACGCCAACATTGGCAAACAAGCCTTCGACACGATTAAATCGTGGGTTTGTATAAAAACCAACCGGTTTTTCAAAACCAAAATAGCCGTCTTCGTCAACTTTATCAAAGAAGAATTGTGCATGAGCGGATTGAAAACAAACTATCTGGACTAGGAAGATAAAAAAGATTCCGACCTTACGCATTCAGCCTCCGCGACTATCAATTTATTCCTTCAGAAACTCCCGAGGAAAATATATAAACTGCCCGAATCATTCATAAATCGTTGAGACGCAGAAACGCAAAGTATTGAAAAATAAGAAATCAACTTCATCTTTTTTTGGCTATTTGAGTAAAACTCTGCTTGAAAAAAAACTTATATTATCTTAAATATTCTTAGCGTCTCTGCGGTGAAAATTTGTGAAAAATCCAAACTAGTTAAATTTAAGTGTTGAAAATAGCGAAAATCAAAATGAGAAGCAAGGAGTAAATATCTCCTCAGTCGTCTGGTTCTCTAGTTTTTTAAAGTGCCAAAACAGCTTCATTTTAGTAAATATCTTGACAATATTCAATGATTATTTACTTTAATACTTTAACACAAAAGCTCTCTCTTTCGCGCTTTTACAACTTTTTATTTTGGAAATACCGGACTTACTCTTGGCAGGCAGCGCATCGCCTGGGGGACCGGGTTCGTCTGGAATCCCACCGACCTGTTCAACCCGTTTAACCCCGCCGCCATCGAACTAGCCGAAAAACGCGGCATCGATGCGGCGCACTTGGTCATCCCCTTTGGCGCCCTCTCCCGTTTGGAAGCCGCATTTTCCCCTGGCAGAAAGAATTTAGAAAGCAGCGCTGCAGTTCGCTTCAGCAGCAATCTCGGCGAATATGATCTCTCAATAATGGCTGGGGAGTTTCAAAAAGACCGAGTCATCGGCGGAGATTTTGCCGGTTCCATTGGCGGGGCTGGCTTGCGCGGGGAATTTGCTTATACTTGGAATGACAGAGGTGCCAACTTTTTTCGTGCCATTCTAAACGCCGATTACAGCTTTGCAAATGATTATTACGCATTCATCGAGTTTTATTTCAACGGCCAGGGTACAACCAGGAAAGAAAAGTATCCTCTTTTTATAGCTGACTTGCTCTCAGGCCGGATATTTAATTTCGCGAAGCACTATGCAGCCGCCTCTGTAATTAAATCAGTTACGCCTTTGCTCGGTTTAAATATCTACGGCCTTTTTAATTTGAATGACAGAAGCTCCTTGATTGGTCCGGCTTTAACTTATTCCCTGGCAACCAATTTAGAAATCTCTACCAGTGTCTATTTTTTCAACGGTGCAAGTGACAGCGAGTTTGGACTTCAGAAAAACAGCTACTTTGCTTATCTCCAGTATTATTTTTAAGACCACCCTGTTCGTTTCTTATCTGCCTCTGCCAAGCAACATCCTAAAACTGCACACGTTTTTATTCAAATTTCGATCGTGACCGAATTTTAGCGATAGCGGTTCCCGTCATGCAGTTATTACATTGCGGAGACCACTTCGTTAATCTCCGCAATGATCTATTGAACCAGATTCTAGTTTTTAGTATTCCTCCGATTTCGCTTGCACTTCCCTTCCTCACTCATTATATTTTTAAAAAATTATCTCCCAAAAACAGAGCTATGAAGAACAAACGAAACCTACTGCTTATTTCCTCCCTTTTAATCATCCTAACCATGGTACTTTTTATGCAATTTTCTAATGATAAAGGCATGTCCCAGGAGCAGGCAACGGAAGCCAACGGGGAGGGCGGCCGTAAGCCGATTCCTTCGCCGGAAGAACTCAAGAAACTTCCCAGGGACGGCGGTCCCGAGTTCAACCGGCTGGTGTTTGAGAAGAGTCCCTATCTGCTGCAGCACGCCGCCAATCCGGTGAACTGGTACCCCTGGGGCGAAGAAGCTTTTGAGACGGCCAGGAAAGAGGACAAGCCGATTTTCCTTTCCATCGGCTACTCGACCTGTCACTGGTGCCATGTCATGGAACGCGAGTCTTTTGAAGATGAAGAAGTCGGGAAACTGATGAATGAAGCTTTTATCTGCATTAAAGTCGACCGCGAGGAGCGGCCCGACATCGACCAAATTTATATGTCGGTGACCCAGGCCATGACCGGCAGCGGCGGCTGGCCGATGACGATCATCATGACTCCGGACAAACGGCCGTTTTTTTCCGGAACTTACTTCCCGAAATTGAGCAGGTACGGCCGTTCGGGCATGATGGACCTGGTGCCAAAATTTTCCGGACTATGGAAAACTCAGCGCGAAAAGCTTTTGGAAACTGCAGGTCAAATCGTGGAATATCTAAACAAGAATGCTTCAACACCCGCCGGTGAAGCACTTACTGAAGCCGTCTTAAACACCGCCTATCACCAGCTCGGCGGCAGATTTGATAATACCTATGGTGGATTTGGAAACGCTCCGAAGTTTCCTTCGCCGCATAATTTCACTTTCTTGCTGCGCTACTGGCATCGCACCGGCGACCCGAAAGCGCTGCAAATGGTGGAAAAGACCCTGCAGCAAATGCGGCTCGGCGGCATTTTCGATCAGGTTGGCTTTGGCTTTCACCGCTACTCGACAGACGCTCACTGGCTGCTGCCGCATTTCGAAAAAATGCTTTATGACCAGGCCTTGCTGGCCATCGCTTATGTCGAAACGTACCAGGCAACCGGCAAAGAGGAATACGCCGACACCGCCCGGGAAATCTTCACCTACGTTCTGCGCGACATGACCGCCCCCGAAGGCGGCTTCTACTCCGCCGAAGATGCGGACAGCGAAGGCGAGGAAGGCCTCTTTTATCTGTGGACGCCGGAAGAGTTAGAAAAACTCTTGGGTAAAAAAGATGGTAAGTTTTTTACAAAATTATTTAACGTAGAAGTCGGCGGCAATTTTGTTGAGCAGGGCAAGGGAGAAAAAACCGGCACCAGCATTTTGCATTTAAAAAAATCATGGACAGAACTTGCCGCCGAACATAAGACTTCTGAAAAGGAGCTGCGAAAACGCTGGGGGAAAGCCCGGAAAAAACTTTTCGAGGTGCGGGAAAAGCGCATTCACCCGCTGAAAGATGATAAAATCCTCACCGACTGGAACGGTCTGATGATCGCCGCCCTGGCCAAAGGCGCCGCAGCTTTGGACGAGCCGAAGTATGCTAAAGCAGCCCAAAAAGCAGCGGACTTTATCTGGAAAGAGCTACGGGATAACCAGGGCCGGCTTTTGAAACGGTACCGCCAGGGGGAAGCAGCTCTGCCGGCACATGCTGAAGATTATGCCTTCATGATTTGGGGACTGCTCGAACTTTATGAGGCGACTTTTGAAGTTGGTTATTTGAAAAAGGCCGTCGATTTAAACATCACCCTGTTGAGCTACTTTTGGGATAAAAAAAATGGCGGCCTCTTTTTTGCCGCGGACAGTTTGAAGGAGCTGCTGGTTCGCAACAAAGAGATTTACGACGGCGCCATTCCTTCGGCTAACTCGGTGGCGGCTTTGAACCTGCTGCGCCTCGGACGAATCACCGCAAATGAAGATTGGGAAGACAAAGCCCGCCAAATCGGCAGCGCATTTTCAGCACAAATAACGCGTGCGCCAAGTAGCAACACCCAACTCATGTCAGCATTGGCCTTTGAATTTGGTCCTTCTTTTGAAGTCGTTATTTCCGGTGATTCGGATAATGAAGACACACAAGCCATGCTGAAAGCGCTGCGCAAAAATTATTCTCCCAACAAAGTCGTGCTCTTCCGGCCCAATGATGAAGAGAAGCCGGCAATCGTTGCGCTCGCTGAATTTACCGAATTTCAAAAAAGCATCGACGGCAAGGCCACGGCCTATGTTTGCCAGAACTACGCCTGCAAAGCGCCAACCACGGATATCAAAGAAATGCTCAAGTCGCTGCAGAGTTTATCCAAGAAGGGGTCGGATTGAAGCGTGACTTTATTTTATCTTTGTGGTGTAGCCGAAGTGACCACACTTCGGGTTCAGTGAGCCGAGGACTCTGGCGAGTTCTGTTGCTTAAACCCTCTGAACACGCTAACACTGTATATTGCCCGGTTGTTTAGGAAACGTTGCACTAGTGATCATAAACCTAAATTAGAGAATTTCTGTATATCCTCACATATTGAATGTTAACAGTTGTAGAGATTTGATGTTAGATGGGCACTCAATAACAAAAACGAAGGAGGTAACCATGAAATACGAAATAAAAATAGAACACGCTTTGGAAAAAAGCGGCACCATTAACCTTCTGCGTCTTGAAGCTATAGCCGAAGGAATAAGAAAAATATCGGAAGGTGCTCTGCAAATAAGGCTTAGAGGTGTTAGTCTGACTAAAGGCCGAAAGAAAATCTCATTGAAGGATGCTCTTAAAGTTTCGTTAACCAGTTTAAAAGAAGGTAGTACAATTCTTTGCCTTGAATCTGAAGAATTCGCAAAGACATTGCCTCCTTATCAAACCGACATATTTTTCTTGGATGCACAACAAGATTTGCTCAATCATACACCTGTTTCCTTATTTATAAAATCTTTTCAGGACGCAATTAGTGATAATACTGATCAGGGTTTGTTAGACAAACCACTTTTGAAAGAACTCAAACACTTCAAGAAATCATTCTTAAATGATGATGAAGTATTCGTAATATCTAACCAAGGTAGTTTCCCTGTTCTCGAACTTAAAAAAGAAGATTTCAAGAAAATAAAAATACTGGAGGATGAAATACCCGAACCCGAGCTTGTTATTTTAAGTGGTATTGTAGACGAATTGAAGTATAGTAAACTGAAGGTAAAAATTAGGACTAAAGAAGGAATTGTTGACGGGTTTCTATCGGAGTCAATGTCCTCAGAAGAAATAGCACCATATTGGGGTAAGGAAGTAACCATAACCGGCATAGCACATTTCAAGCCCGGCGGAAAATCTGTTATTGAAATTCAAAGTGTGTTTGCAGCCGGCAAAGGGGATGAATACTTCTCCAAGAAGCCAAATTCGGAAACCGTTGAACAACAAATTCAAAGACAATTAAGAGAAAGGGAAGGTAAGAACCGGTTGTCGGAAATTATAGGAAAATGGCCTGGTGATGAAGATTTTGACGTACTCCTCAATATGCTTACTAAATGAGACGGTTTATTCTTGATACTTACATCTGTCTGGCATACGTCAGAGGACACCCTTCTTACCAAGTAGTGGAAGAGGAGCTCAATCTTCAGGTCGAGGGT
>SMXC01000100.1 GCA_004356825.1 Caldithrix sp. | reverse complement strand
TTGGGTGGTCTATTTTGCAGTGGCAGATTGTGACGCCAGCGCTGAAAAAGCGACATCACTGGGGGCCAAGATTCTCTCACCGCCAACAGATGTTCCGGAGATAGGGAGATTCGCCGTGATTCAGGATGTCCAGGGAGCTGCTTTCGCGATTTTAAATTAGAGCATCCGGACCCGTGAAAAAGACTAAACTCAGTTTATCTTATTTTTGGCCGGCCGCCTGATAACAGGTGGCCGGGCCTTCTTCATATCTCCAAAGTTTTCCTTAAGAATTTCCTGTAAACCGGCGATTATAGTGTGGTGATACTTGAGCTCTCCGGCAGCATCTCGCAAACAGAGCTTTCGAAAGCATCAAATCGACGTAAAATCAGCGAGTTGTGTATTTTTAGCCAATATTTGCTCCTACATTAAAACAGAGAAACTATGAAAAAAAGCAGCAAGTGCAGATGCAATTCACCAAGCGCCAATCTTTTTGCAAACGATAATCCTTGCCATATTTTTCCTTGACATTTTTTACTACAATGGCTTAATATGACAAATCCTCTGTAAAGCTAACTAAAAAATGCTTGATTCCAAATATTTGATTGCATACTTTGCATGCAAGATGCAGTCTGTTTTTGACATCACCAAGAGGTGGCAATGAAAGTATTGACAATCCGTGGCCTTGATAAAGAGCTTGCCGCTCGAATTAAGGATGCAGCCCAAAAAGAATCTTTGAGTGTCAACCAATACATCATTAATTTGCTAAAAAAGAATTTTGGGCAAATGAAAGAGAAAAAGTTTACTAAAAGGCATCATGATCTGGATGCCCTTGTTGGCAAATGGGATGAAGAAGAGTATCACGCTATCAAAAATGAGATTGAAGCTCAACGCAAGATTGACAAGGATTTGTGGAAGTGAAACGAGTCCTTATTGATACGAACATTTATATTGAAGCCATGTTTGGGAATCCTGAAATTGTCCAGAAGTTACAAAAAGTGGACATGATTGGTCTGAGTGCAATCTCAATAGGCGAGCTATTAGCCGGTTTCAAAATCAGAGAAAAACAATCTGAACAAGTTTCTCAATTTGAAGAGTTCTTGGATTCTCCACGAGTAGAACTTTGTTCAGTCACTTACAGCACTGCCGATTTTTATAGTGAAATTTACTTAAAGCTCCGAAAAGCAGGCACACCAATTCCAACAAATGATATTTGGATTGCAGCAACAGCTCTTGAACATGGGTTTCGTATTTTTACCATAGACAAACATTTTCAGAATATCGTAGGACTGGCTTTTTATTAGCCATGATTGGATGAAACATCCTTTCGTTCATTTTTTTTACTCACTATTTATAGGAGATATATGTCCAAGCTAATACTACCACGGGGTTACTCAAAACAGCACACGGAAAGAAGAAGAAAATGGCTGGTTGAAAAAACCGGTTTCTACTTAAACAATACCCCGCCTGACGAACCGGAGAAGCTCAAGGGCATCATCGAAAATCATGTCGGTTTTATGCAGGTACCCATGGCGGTTGCCGGACCGCTCAAAATTTCGGGAACCTACGCCCATGGAGAATATTACATTCCACTCTGTACCCTGGAGGGCACGCTGTGTATGTCCATGACGCGCGGGCTTTATCTGACTTATCTCTCCAATGGCATAAAAACCACCCATATCAAACAAGAGCTTTCGCGGAGTCCGATGTTCGCTTTCAAAGAAATTCATGAAACCCCCGTGTTCACCAAATGGATCAATAAAAATTTCAAACAGATTAAAAAGGCTGCTGAATCTACCACAAATCATGGCAAGCTGCTGAGAATCGATACGTATATTATTCAGGACAGCGTTGTTCTCGATTTTATTTATAATACGGCGGAGGCCGCCGGACAAAACATGGTGACCATAGCGACTTTTGAAGCATGCAAGTTTATTAAAGAAAAATATCAGGCTGAGCAGCTCATTCGCTATTATATTGAGTGTAATTTTAATTGCGATAAAAACCCGGCTTACAAGACCATTCTGCAGGGCAGAAGTCATCATATCGTTGCGAGCTCTCTCATTAAAAGCAAGCCTTTTAAAAGATTACTCCACTGTACACCAGAGGATTATGTTGAGGCCTGGTCAAAATGTTCAAGGGGATCCCGCCTCGCCGGGGTTGTTGGAAACAATATGCACGTGGCAAATGCCCTCGCGGCAATTTATCTTGCCACCGGCCAGGATATGGCCTGTGTTGCTGAAAATGCAGTTGGCACCGTAGAGTTTGAGCTCCGCAACAAAGACGATCTCTATGCTACGCTCACCATGCCTTCTATCAGTGTCGGTACCGTCGGCGGCGGCACGCGGTTAAAACAGCAAAAATCTAATCTCGAAATGCTGCGTTGTTCCGGCAAGAATTCTTCAAAAAAACTCGCCGAAATCGTTTGTGCTTGTGCCCTTGCCCTGGAACTCTCTCTTGGCGGAGCGATTGTCAGCGATGAATTTGCACAGTCTCACGCGGAATACGGAAGGGGATAGTGAAATCCCTAAAGGATGCATTAGCAAAAACGAAACTTGGGCCCGAGTACGCCTACCTTTCTCAACCGCTGACGCTTTTTGAAAGAACCGCAAAGAAAGTTTTTGAGTGGTATTGTAAAGCGCTTTTCACCCTTTACTGCCCGTTACAAGTACAGGGGCGGGAAAATATTCCTCAGTCTCCATTCATTTTTTGCAGCAATCATAACAGCCACATGGATACCGGCGTCCTGATGCGTTGTTCAGGGCTCCCCGTCAAAAATTTTGGGATGATGGCAGCCGCAGACTACTTTTTTGAGAACAAAAGCAGAAAATTTTTCCTGGGATCCTTAATGAACTTAATTCCAGTCAATAGGAAATCAACTTACAAAAGCATGGTTGAAACCATAGCCGCCTGTCGAGAATTTACCAAAGACCGGAGCCGAAACATCATCATTTATCCCGAAGGTACCCGCTCATTAACGGGGCAAATTCAGAATTTCAAACACGGAGCAGCCATGATTTCCTCAGAGCTGAGCCTGCCAATCGTTCCTGTTTATATAAAAGGCACCTATGCTTCATGGCCCAAAGGAAACTCTTTTATGAAACCGGGAAAACTTCAAGCTGCAATTGGTCAGCCTATTTTTCCGCAACAATTTCATCATGAGGCGAAGAACGGTAAGCCCATGGCGGGTTATCGTCTTTTGACGGCGGAGCTTGAACAAAGCATTTTGAGCTTAAAGGAGGAAAACGGTGTCAACTAAAGTCGAACAAATGAAATGGTGGGGCTGGGGCGGTGAGAATATTGAATTCGACATGAAAAGTAAACCTGAATTATGGCCTTATATCAAAGGTGTTCTGGGAATCGAGAAGGAAGTTTATACGCCTCCGGTTAAATTTGAAGAAATTGCAATGCCCGAGCAGAGCCTTAATAATAAGTTCCTGACGACGATAAAAACGCTTTTGAATGACGAGCAGGTTAAGACAGACAAAATGGAGAGGCTGATTCACGCTTATGGCAAGAGTTTCCGTGATTTGTACCGCATCCGGAGAGGCATTGTCGAAGCGGCGCCCGATTGCGTCATTTACCCACAATCTGAAGATGATGTTTGCTCAATTATCAAAGCGGCCTCTGAATGTGATGTCATCATCATACCTTTCGGTGGCGGCTCGAATATCGCCGGCTGTTTAGAAGCCAGAGACAGCAACGGCCGCATGGTTGTCTCTCTCGATTTGAAAAGAATGAACCAGATTATTGAGGTTGACCAGGAATCCTGCACAGCACGAATCCAGGCGGGAGTGATGGGCCCGGATATGGAAAAACAGCTCAGCACTTTTGGAGTTACACTCGGTCATTTTCCGGATTCGTTTGAATATTCATCCCTCGGCGGTTGGGTTGCCACCCGGTCCGCCGGCATGCAAAGCGATAAATACGGCAAAATCGAAGACATGGTGATTTCCTTGCACATGGTCACGCCGAGCGGAACCATTGTCACCCGAACCGTTCCTAAATCCTCAAACGGCATAGACGTCAATCAGGTCTGTATCGGTAGTGAAGGTATTTTAGGCGTCATCACAGAAGTGACGATGCAAGTTCATCACATCCCCGAGTGCAGAGAAATCTATGGCTACCTTTTTCCGGATTTCGAGAGCGGCGCCAAAGCGATTCACGAATGCGTTGAAAAAGAGTGTCTGCCGGTCATTACCAGGTTTAATGATGCCGAAAAGACCGCGCTTTCATTTGCCTACAAAAGCAAATCATCCGGATTTAAGTCATTTTTAGCAAAAGGAGTCAAAGCATATCTCAATAAGAAATTCGATCTTGACAAAGCCTGTTTGATGCTGACAGGATTCGAAGGTGACAAGAAGAGATTTAATCACATTAAAAAAAGAGTCAACAAAATTTACAAAAAATACGGCGCCTTTAATTTAGGCACCGACCCGGGAAAATCCTTTGAAAAAGGGAAATACGATTTCCCTTACCTGCGAGATTATGTGATGGACCGTAACATCATTGCCGATGTCAGTGAAACCTCGACGGTGTGGAGCAACGTTCTGCCGCTTTACTACGCAGCTCATGATGCGCTTGACAAAGCTATTCGCAACACCGGCAGCAAGACTTTTCTCGGCTGCCATATTAGTCACTGCTATCAGACCGGAACCAGTTTGTATTTTACCTTCGGCGCCCTGCAACAACCGGATAAGGGTTTGGAACAATACCTTTATATAAAAAAAGCCGCTGAAGATGCTTTTATGAAAAATGGCGCGACTCTTTCGCACCACCACGCGGTGGGTTACGAGCACCTGCCGTGGTTAGAGCAGGATATTTCCGCGACCGGCGTCAAAGCGGTGAAAGCGCTCAAGCAAGGTTTAGATCCGAAAGGAGTCATGAATCCGGGCAAAATCATTCCGGCTGAAACGTCTTTTCAGGGTTGGGGGCTCAAAGAGCAGGATATTGCGGAATTTGATAAAAATGGCAGTTCTGCAAACGGTGAATATGGTAAGACTGAACGAGTTGTTCCCGAAACTCAAAAAACAGAGTCGTGAGCAGGGGCCTCCGTTATATAAATTGTAAACCCGCATTTCATAAGCCAAGTTACAAGAGAGTCGAAGAGCGGATTATTGCATAAATAGATAGATGGGGCTTGAGATCAGGGCTCTAATCCAACGATCCATAAATCCAAATTCTTACAGTCCCTGCCTGATTATTTTACCATCATTAAACACATTCATAAATAGTTCAGGTTAATTCATGCTCTCCGGAAAGACCACTATCATAACCGGAGCTTCATCCGGACTCGGGAGAGCGCTTGCCCTTGAACTTGCCGGGCGCAATGCCAACCTCGTCCTCTTTGCCCGCAATCAAGAAAAATTATTAGAGACCCGGAACCTCTGCGCGCAATTCAACGCGCCCTCAATCATTGTCTCCGGTGATGTTACCAAACCTGAGGATTGTCAAAAGTTAGTAGAGTTAACTATCGAACGCTTTGGCGCTTTAGACATCTTAATTGCCAATGCCGGAATCGGCCTGTGGGCAAAGTTTGAGGAGATTGAGGATATTTCCATCTTGCAAAAAATCATGGAAACCAACTATCTGGGAGCAGTCCACTGTGCATATTCGGCTCTCCCCTACCTCAGAAAAAGCAAAGGATTAATTGCCGTCATCTCATCTATTCAAGGCAAGCAAGGGGTGCCGCTCCATAGCGGCTATGCGGCGTCAAAACATGCTTTGCACGGTTTTTTTGATTCTTTAAGGATAGAACTGCAAGGTACAGGCGTTGACATTCTGCTGGCCCTGCCAAGCTGGATCAGAAATCCGGATTGGCGCCAAAGTACCCTGGGAGGGAACGGTCAGCCGCAAGGCGAATCCAGCCCAAAACACAGCAACAGCGCTGTTTCTCTTGAAGAATGCTCGCAGGCAATTGTCAAAGCAATCATGAAGAGAAAAAGGGAGGTCGTGATTCCGGCAAAACTTAAGTTCCTGCCACTGCTGAATTTAATTAATCCAAGAATAGTTGAATTTTTTCTTAAAAAGAAGTTTCAAAGCTGAAGTAAAAAGTCGGATAGCGAAGAATTTCTAAGGGTTGAGGCAGCTTAAAACCAGAAAGATAAATAATTTCCTGCCATACTCGATAAATTTGTCCTGGAATGTTTTTATCGGGGAGGCATTCGAGTACCATGCTTTTGGCAAGAAATGAAAATAAAATCCCAAAAAGCAAAGATTTCACGCGAAGGCGCAAAAGGGATCGCAAAGAAAAACCCTTCAGTATTCGTTGCGTCTCTGCCACCCCGGAAGAAACTCCGGGGCAGGGTTTTGCCTGCGCTTTTTAATTTTCTTTATTTGGTTCCGGCTTGCCCCGTTGGATTTGATTTATCCCACGCGGCTTGTCCGGGTTAGGAGGTTCGTGATGATTCGGTTGAAAAGACTGATATTCGTAGCATTAATGAGTTGTTCGGTTTCTTTGCAACAAAACGCAGTTGCCGGTGACAAAAAAAACGTGAACTGGCCAGCCTTTCGCGGCGCAAATGCCAATGGGGTTGCAGAGGACTATCCGACCCCGACCACCTGGAACGTTGAAGAGGATAAAAACATCAAATGGAAAACAGCAATTCCCGGTTTGGGCCATTCTTGTCCGATTATCTGGGAAGACCGCATTTATGTCACCACCGCAATTAGCGGCATGAAAGATCCCTTTTTAAAAGTTGGCCTTTACGGCAACATCGCTGCGGTTGAGGACAGCACCGTTCACCAGTGGCAGTTGCTTGCTTTAGACAAAAACAGTGGCAAAATTCTTTGGCAGAAAACCGGTGTTGAAGCCGTGCCGAGAGTCAAACGGCACACCAAAGCAAGTCACGCTAATTCAACTCCCGCTACGGACGGCAAACATATCGTCACCTTCTTCGGTTCTGAAGGGTTGTTCTGCTACAACATGAAAGGTGAAGAATTGTGGAAAGTCGATCTTGGCGACCTGGACTCCGGTTATTTCAAAGTGCCGCAAGCGCAGTGGGGGTTTGCAAGTTCGCCAATCATTTACCAAGACAAAGTCATCGTTCAGTGTGATGTTCAGAAAAACTCGTTTATTGCGGCTTTCGATATTAAAAATGGCAAAGAACTGTGGCGGACTTCCCGAAATGAAGTGCCAACCTGGGGCTCGCCAACCGTTTATAGCAAAAACGGCCAAACACAAGTCATCGTGAATGGCTGGAAACAGATCGGCAGCTATGACATCGAGACCGGGAAGGAAGTGTGGTGGCTCAGAGGCGGCGGGGATATTCCGGTGCCAACGCCGGTTCTGGGCCACGACCTGGTTTTCATCGCCAATGCGCACGGTGGCATGTCGCCAATTTATGCAATTCGCCTGAATGCCAGGGGCGATATTTCTTTAAAAGACGACACGAGTGCCAACGAGTTTATCGCCTGGAGCCAGCCGCGAAATGGCGCCTACATGCAGACACCGCTGATTTACGGCGACACTATTTATAGTTGCACAAATAGCGGCGTGTTAAACTGCTATGATGCTAAAACAGGCGAGCGGCATTATAAGCAGCGCCTGGGGGGCGGCCGGACGGGATTTACCGCTTCACCCGTGGCCGCGGACGGCAAAATCTATTTTGCCAGCGAAGAGGGTGATATTTATGTCGTTCAGGCAGGGCCTGAATTTAAGCTGCTTGCCGAAAATCCAATGGCTGAAATCTGCATGGCGACGCCGGCGATATCGGAAGGAGTTTTGTTTATTCGAACGCAGAAGCATTTAGTGGCAGTGGCTGAATAAATAGATGTTGCAGGGACGAATGGCCATTCGCCCCTGCGGATTTTGATATCTCTTCGAATCCAGAACAGGCCGTTTCCCCTACATTTCGGAAAGCTTAAATCTTTAAAGCCTTCACCAAACAGTAGGTATTCGCCTGACCGGCATGGCCAAGCCAACTGGCTAGCCGCTGCTCAAACCCGTCCGGTTGAACCTTCACCCACTCACGTAAACGTTTCCTGAATCTTTGCACATTCTCATAAGGCAGTCTTCTATGCGTTTTGAAAATAACCTGACCTAAGAAACGCCGGCCAATTTCTGCAGGATAAATCTGACATCTGCCTGGGTGCAGGTTCAGGCGATATTCTTGAAGAAAACCGGATATTTGAGATTTCCATGCATGCAAGTCCTTTTTTGAATGAGAAAAAAGGACAAAGTCATCGACGTACCGTAAATATGCTTTGCAATTAATTTTTTCTTTTACAAAATGGTCCAGCGGGTTGAGATAATAATTTGCAAAGAATTGACTGGTCAAATTACCGATTGGCAAACCTTTACGGCGTTCCACAGGTGTAAATAAATTATCTCCTGAAAAATAATCATCTACCTGCTGCTGGGGATTACTAAAATCAATAATTCTATCCATTAATTCAAGCGTGGCAGGGCAGGCAATTCGTTTGTGAACGAGTGACTTTAAAATCGCATGATCGATAGCCGGAAAGTATTTTTTGATGTCGCATTTGAGGACAAAACTGTATTTTCTCAGGAACTTCTGGTATCGATTGATAGCTTTATGAGTGCCCTTCCCCACTCTGTTGGAATATGAATCAAAAATAAAGCTGCGCTCCAACAGCGGCGCAACTATATTCATAAGCGCGTGATGCACGACACGATCCCGGAAGGGCGCGGCGCTGATCATGCGCGGCTTGGGATCATAAATATGAAAGGTTCTATATTCGCCAGGCCGATAGCTGCCGCTGTTAAGTTCACTTTGCAACTCAAAAAGGTTTTCCTCAAGTTTCAGAACAAATTTCATCACATATGATCTTTCTTTTTTGCCCTCCGCGGCATTCCGGGCAGCGCAAAGAAGATTCTCAAAGGATGCGATTTTACAAAACAAATTCTTAAATGTCTTCATGGTGAACCGTTAAATGCAAAAGCAGGCATCTCTTTCGAAACTTCCTACTAAAGCTGCCTGCTTTTTGGTTATGTTCGGGCTTACTCCATGAACTTCGGAGCCTGGCCACAGGAAAAGGAGCCGTCATGTCATGCCCGAACACCAGTCCGGCGTTCCGTGAAACACCGGCATCAGGAACGAGCACCAGTTGCAGGCTGGAGGGCATGATTGGGGACGCACAACACGAAACCCGTTGTTGTTGTTCCTGTTATCCGGGTTGTTGTTGTTGCGCTCGGAACAGCGCAGGTTCTCTGCATTGTTGTTCCACGAGCCGCCGCGCAAAGCGCGGGCTCCAGTTTGGCTCCTCTCCTACCCCGGGTTTTTTATCCATCCGCCCAGAAGCTTTCCCAGCTCGACCAATTGGCCGCTGCCGAATTTGTAGGACTTCAAATTGATAAAACGCATTTCATAACTTAATCTGAACAACAGGCGCAGGCGCGCCAAAGCTTCATCCGCCTGCTTCAGAAGCGGCAGCTTGTTTTTTCTCATATTTGCAACGGTCGTGGCCTCGATAAAATCCAGTGCCCCATTTTCCAGTTTGGCGGCGATGCTGAAACGGTAGCTTTTGGGAAACTTACCCGTATGCTGCAAAAGCCACTTGGAAAAATCATACCCCCTTTTAATAACCAGCATTTCTGTGTTTGCCATTCTTGGTTCCTCCTTCTATAAAGACTGACTCTTCTAGAAATTTGCTTTGCCAGCGAATAACGTGCTTCAGAAACCGACCTTTTTAAAAAAGGTCGGTTTCTTTCAGATTAACAGATGGACAGCAGCCCAGAGACTCAAATTTTAGACTGGGGACGCACAACACGAAACCCGTCGCCGCCGACGCCGTACCTGCCAACCGGGCCGCTGACGACGCGCCCGGAACAGCGCAGGTCCTCTGCATCGCCGCCCCACGAGCCGCCGCGCAAAGCGCGGGCTCGGGCTGTCTTGTTATCTGACCACGAGTTCTCCATCCACTCCCAGACGTTACCGGCCATATCCATCAACCCTTCAGGGGTGGCGCCGTCCGGGTAGCGCCCAACCGGTGTGGTCGCGTCTACATGATTGTCATAATTGGCAAGTTTCTCATTGGGTTTTTTACCCTTTTCTTTCGGCCAGGGGTATTCCCGCAACGAACCGTTGGGTTCCCGTCCGGCCGCGGCCCACTCCCATTCGGGTTCTGTCGGCAGGCGGTAGATCTCAGAAATCTTATCGACATCCTGCAATTTCGGGTCGCCGTCCTGCGTCGCTTGCAGACAGGAGAGCCAGAAACAGTAAGCGCGGGCCGCAAACCAGCTTATGCTGACCACCGGCTGATCGTCCTGGTTAAAGCGTTTGTTGGCGTCTTCTTCGGAACGCACTTTTTTTACCCAGCCACCGGCGTCGCTGCCCAGATAATCTTCAAACTCCACGATCGTTTGTGCAAATTCAAGGAGTTTCTCAGCAAACAGATTCTGCGGCAAAATGTCAGTCAAATTCCCGCTCGGGTTGTCCAGGTAGGAGATAAACCGGCGGTAGCGCTGGTTGGTCACCGGATACTTGGCAAAATAAATATCCTGAATCTGCTCATTCTTTTCAGACACTGAATATTTGAATTCTCCCGCGGGAATGAGAAGATACTCGGCCTGCTCCTCAATCCGGTTGAGAAATGATGATGGCAGCTCGGTGAATAGATTCTTGGTAAGAGCCGTCTTAACAGCGTCCCTCGTCCGGGCCGAAGCTTCAGGCTCTTTGGAGCCAACCTTCCCACCCCAAAAGGACAAAATTTCTTGGGCATAAATCCCGTTCGCGTCAAGATGAATGCCCTGTTTGATGAAATCTTCCATCTCCTTTTTAGTTCTCTTTTTAGTTCTCTGTTTGACGCCCGTTTCCAGATCCTTTTTTATTCTTTGCCGGCTCTTTCCAAGAGTCATGTCAATTCTTTTCTGGAAGAAATCTTCCACACTGCCGCGCGCTTCCGGCGTGTTAATGGTTTTAAGACACTCGAGAATGTACCTTTGCTGCTCGCCTGTCGTTTTTGTGCTGCGCAGTTTTTTACCCAGGGCGTCAATTTTTTTCTGCGGCGCTTCCCGCACCAGGGTCTGCAGCAGATTCTGCTGCTTCTGGTTCAGCTCTTCGCTAACCCTGGATTGAAAAAGCTTTGCCATAAAGCTGTCGAACATCTCGGCATCAGCCTCGCTGATAAAAAAACGCAGCGGCTCTTCCCACCAGTCGTCGCCAAAATGGCTGACCAGTCTTTTCAGCCACTCTTGCTTATTGTCCTCTTTGGTAATTTGTACGCCAGCGAGATATTCGCGAAACGATTTATGGCGGAAGATGTAATCGGTTTCGCCGTATTCGGCCAGCAGTCCGGCGCGGTCGACTAAATTTTACAGAAAACTTCGGCCTCCGGCTGTTCGTCAAACGTTTTGAGAATGGGCTGCATCTGTTGGTGCATTTCTTGTTTCGAGGCCTCATCTTTTCGCAAGTTGTG
>SMXC01000099.1 GCA_004356825.1 Caldithrix sp. | reverse complement strand
GACGTGTTTGGTATTGGCTGCACTCATGGACGGTTCTGAAATTTCAGGAGAATACTTTTAAAAAATTGTATTAATTCATAATCTCCATTTCACGCAAAAAAACTTCAATATTGTCATGCCCGAGTAGTCGGGCATCCATTACCTGCACGAAGTTGTTGATTTGTAACGGATTCCCGCTCCCCGCTTTCCCGAGGACAAGCTTCCAGACTGTTGCAAATTCCGGTTTTATAGCCCGACGGCGTCCCGCCGAGGGCCGTTGTCGGCTCGGCGGGGATCCCGTCGGACTATTTTTTCATAGATTCTGAGCCCTTCGGACTCTTGCTTCGTTTCCCTGCTCTGCGTTTGTCTCTGTCTCGTTCCCATGCTCTTTCGTGGAACGAACGGTGGCTGATTAATGATCTCTCGACTGCGCAATGTGATAGTTGAAATTGGACACGACGCCATTCTCAATTGCTGTCTTAATGACCGTTATCATTTCGTTTACGGTCTGAAACCTTTTCATTGGCTCCTTAGCAAGGCATTTCATAATTAAAACCTCACAGAACTTTGGAAGCTGATCGTTTAACTCTCTTGGCGGCTGCAAAGCTTTGCTGAGAATTGCGCTTCGAGTCTCAACTTCCGTGGAATCTGCAAATGGATTCATACCCGTGACCACCTGGTAGAGAATTGCGCCTAAAGAAAATATATCACTTCTGCTGTCCCCATCCTGACCTTGGATTTGCTCGGGTGAAAGGTAGTAAACCCGATCGTTGTCCTCGTCACTCTGCGGAAGTTTCTTGTCACCGAAAAATGCCTGCGGATTAAAGAAATCCATTAATTTGGTTTCGTCATACAGCCCGACTCGAATATTGCCGGGTTTTAAATTTAAATGGAAGAAGCCCAATTGGTGCGCGTAATGGAGTGCTTTGCAAATCTGCAGAATAATTTGTACAAATCTTTGGGCGTTGAACTGTATCTGACTTTGAAATATTTCTGTGACCGGGGCGCCTTCAATGAATTCTCTGACGATATATGTCAGGCCTTTGTCTTCTTCAACTTCATAAATATTGGCAATATTCGGATGGCTCATCTGCCCGAGAGCTTTGGCCATTTGGTAGAAAGCACGTTTTTGCTCATTACTTGCCGGCAATGAACTAAACACTTCCGATTTAATTACCTTCAAGAGCACGATTCTGCGCAATATGGAGTCTTTTGCTTTGTAAGCTTGAAATACGCCTTTTTTACCAAGGTCGTTCAACAGTTCAAATCTGCCTAATTTATTGATGTTTCCAAAAGTCAATTCATCAATTGGATTCCTCCAATCGGTTTCATGCAACCCCAGAGAATTACCAAAATATTTGAGTTTTACCTGTCCGATCATTTCCGCCACAAATCGATTGGAATTTCTTACCTGTCTATAAGCTTTTGCGGTTAAAAAGATTCTGTCCGTTTTTCTCAAAATGTCACTGTATTCTGATTCGGCTGGCAAATCTCTTTCACTGGCAATTCCGATTTTTACACCGATTGAAAGGTCTTTGAGCGTTTGGTCGCTGTCCTGCCCGAAATTTTCCCGTGCGCAATGGATACCGATGGATAAATGGATTTGTTCGTTAGGCTCGCTCACATGATTAAAACGTCCGAGCTTGCTTAACACCCCGGTAGCAAACGAAACAGCGCTTAAAGTCTCTTTGGCAAAAATGAGTAGTCCGTTAGAGGCTACCCAAATATGGACCAGCCGGTACTTTTCCAATTGATCGAATAAGAGAACATAGAGTTTGCGTTTAATTTGTTCAATTCGCTGCTGCCCAAAATCAGTTCTAAGCTGGTCATAGTTAGAAAATTCAATCGTGATTAATACTTCAAGGTTATCCGGTAACTTCCATTTTTGACTCCCGCCTTTGGTTTCTGAAAAAATCGCTGCGCCTTCTTTTTGGAAATCTTCGTAAGTTAATTCGGAGTGCGTCCCGGTGCCGATACTTCTGCCGGTTATGGCTTCAAAGGGCTGTAATTTATTCAGAACATCTGAAGTGATATTGCTAGATGGCAGGGCAGCGCTTTCTTGCCGCTCCTCGGAAGCCTCAGCATAACCTTCAATCTGCTGCAAAACATAAGCATTTTCCGGTTCTTTTGCCGATGTTGCTCTCGAGTCACCCCAGTATTCATCTTGAGTTAAGAATCTTTTTAATTCTAGAAACAAACTCAGGTCTTGCAATCTATTGAACCGTGTAATGCTGCCGAGAAAACTTAGAATGATATTTTTGTCCAAAAGACTAAATATGGCGATTTGACTTTCAAGCTCGGCTGCAAATTTCTTTTCTAAAAAAGTAACACACAGGTATTTTCCAAGGACATTTTTGTTTTCTGCGACGTCAATTAGTGTCTTTAACCGGGCAATTGCATCGTTGAGCAGGCCGGCGCTCCAGCAGCTATGAATGAACATAGAAAAGGCCCGCGGTTGGTATCCGGATTTTACCAGAATCAGTTCCACAGTTTCCTTGCATTTATGGAAATCTTTTTTCTTGAAATAAATCATGCCGACTCGTTCGGCCAGCTTATCGAAAATAGGTGTGTCGTGCCTCAGAGCTACCTGGTAGATTTGCAGCGCTTCTGGATCGTCTCGGCCTTCATTTAAAAAAGATATGGCTAAAATTTTACATAAATCTGCGTTATGCGGGGCGTATTGAATCGCCTTTTTAAATACCACAATCGCAGTGTGATCTAATTTATTTAACCCGATGTAAGCTTTGCTAAGATTTATGTATAAATTTTTGTTAGCTACTTTTAGAGCTATAATCTGTTCATACTTCTTAGCGGCGTCAGAATAAAGCCCCTTCTCCAAGTAAGCATCCCCTAAAGCCATCAGCATCCGGATTAAATCTTTAGGGTCTTTTGCTTCTATAGGACGCATATATGTTTTTTTCTCTATATTGAGCGATCGGCTTTTGGCGATTAGCCGTGGGCTAATAAAATTCAATTCGTTAAGATGATTATTGTAAATCACCTAACCAGTGAAATGATGTTCACGACGTAATTTTTTAAAAAATTAAAAGCCAACGGCCAACAGCTAATGCCAATAGCTGAATAGTATTACATTTTAATACGAATCAGCTCTTTTTCAACCGCCCGCTCGATAATTTCGAGCGCTTCCGAGTCCGTCCGTCCTTCCGAAATATAATATTTGGCCACTAGCGGATAAATCTCGTTCCTCCATTGAAACGGTATCTTTAAGCGTAAAATAATATCGAAGATCCTTAGTGCTCTTTTATCTTTGCGATTTTCGAAGTAGTAGATCTCAGCTAAATGACGATATAAACTGAGTCTCTCGGGGTTTTCTGCAAGAAGAGGCTCTAAAATTTTCCTGGCTTTGTCATAATTACCCCGCCACATTAAATACTTTATTTTGTTTTCCGAAGGAATCCAGGTAACAGCGACAATTACAAGTAGAACTATAATTAAGATCGGCAATAATACAAACTGAAACATTTTTTCTAATGTAGTTTATTGATGCCTTCATTTTATACGATGGCATTGATTCTCTTACAGTTAATCATCCTGAATCTCAGGAAGCTGAAAGTTTGACTTTTGCACAACATTACCCGATTCGTCGAAAAGAAATATGGAAAGATCTTCACTCGCTGCTTCGTCTTTTCGCAGATAGGGTTGGAATGTATTCAATAAAGTTCCTCTTTGCCTTAGCTTTGCATTCTCGAAATCTTCTTTACTGTTGAAAAAAATAAAAGCCATTACGGCATTTTCATTGACCTTTGAACGCTGAATCACTAATTGGGGGATTTTGGTCCGCCTGGCCGGTGGAGTCGATGCAGCTACATTGTTTATTTTATTTTTTCTGGGACTTTCGTTTTGCTTGGTTTCAACTGGAGGCGTCTTCGGATTACTGAATGAACGGACTTGGGTAAAGTAGATACCAAGGGTTAAAAAAAAGATAACCAGAGATGCAAAGAATAATCTTTGCGGCGTCTTTACTGATATTTTAAATCTCCCCCATGCCATTTGTGGCTCGCCGTATCTTTCAACAATAAATTTATTCTCTCTTGCACGGGTTTTGTCATCTTCCTCGAATATTGTCTTGGAAGTGCCAACGACAGCCTTGTTACTACTATCTTTAGTAACTTTCGCGAGTGCGACCGTTATGTTATCGGAGCCATCGATTGCCTTTGCGGTTTCAATTAAAAATTTGGCCACCTTCTGTAAAATGCCATTTTTACTTTTGTAAATAAGCTTTTTGATTTCTTCCTGAGGAATGGCGTTGTGCATACCGTCGGTTGCTAAAATATACATGTCATCTTTTTTGTACTTTTCACAATGGATGTCTATTTTAATTGCCGGACTGCTTCCCAGAGCTCTGGTGATAACATTCTTCTTTGAAAAAGTCTCTATATCTTCTTCATCAATTTCGTCGTCTGCGATCAACTCGTTTAGCCAGGAGTGATCTTCGGTCAGTTGCAGTATTTTGTTATCGCTCAACCGCAAAATGCGGCTGTCCCCGACATGAACCATAGTAGCCAAGTTGCTGTCAAAAGTAATAGCAGCAACCGTCGTCCCCATTCCACGCAATTTCGGAAATTTAACTGCTGTTTTGAAAATCCTTCGGTTTGCTAATCTCACTGCCGCCACCAATCGCCGGGCAGTTCCGGTTAACGATCCTTCCAGATCAGGAAAAAGTTTGTCTAACTTGTCTTGCTCAACGTTCAGATAAACGTCCTTTACCGTTTCTACCGCTATTTTGCTGGCCAGCCCTCCGGCAATCTGGCCGCCCATACCATCGCATACGATAATCAAGTTTTCATCTTCTGAAATATAAAAACTGTCCTCATTTGAGGCGCGCAAATTACCGACATCAGTGTGTGCGCCGGCCGTAATTTGTGTTTTTTTGTTTTCTTTCATAGCACTTTTCTTTTGCATTACACCATTTTGATCATACGAGTAACTATACATGAGAGTAGACGGATTTGCAGAAGCTTTGAACTTTATTTTGATCTGATTTTTTAGCCCAACCTCGTCTCCTGTTCTTTATTTTTTTGGAAATAACAAATTGCGGAAACCGAGAGTTGAAAACCTATTTGATTATTTTGGGCAGTAGAGGTTGCTTAGCTCTGACAATACCCGATGCGATTTTATGAATTAATCGGGTTAAATACCCATTTGGTGATTTTTTCTCAAATCACTTCTTTTTTTTCTCAAAAACAGATTCAGTCCAATTGTTCCGAAAATAATAGAAATGAGAGTAATGATAAGTAAGTTGCTCGTTGCATGATTGGGTTGAAAAAAGGTTGCCGCGCTCGTGTGTCCACTGTTGCCAAATGTTTGTCCCCAAGGCAAAGTGTTGCCCACCGTGGGGCTGTTGGTAGATATTTTATAAAAATTTCCGTCCGCTCTATATGCCAAAATATCCAGGTAACCATCATTATCAAGATCTCCGATAAGCGGAGGACTTATTAAATCTTCGGCATTTTCCGCGCTCTGCCACAAAATTTCACCGGTGGAGCCTTCAAAAATATAAATGAATCCGTTCTGTCCTGCTATGACTATATCCATGATGCCGTTCTTGTTGAAATCAGCAATGGCTGCTGGTCCAATAAATTCGCCGGACTCCGCGCTGGGATATTCCCAGAGTACCAACTTTCTATCCTTGCCCATGTCTCTACCCAAAATGACACGCAGTCTGCCAACCAGTGTGACATTTGCAACATCTAAGAGACCATCGCCATCAAAATCACCGAGGGAGATACTTTGTTTTCCAGTTCCGGTGCTTTGAGATTCTGCGTCCGCTTCATCCCACCATAATCTTTCATGCGTTTTCCCATTTATCGCAATGATGTACCCTTGTTCTGTGCTGACAATAATGTCATTTGAATTATCTCCATTCAAGTCGGCAAAGGAAGCCGGAAAACGAATTTGTGTAGAAAGATTGAATGAGCCTAAGGCTTTGCTGAGTTCTTCATTTATGTCGATGGCACCCAAGACTTCAGGCACGGTACCGTCAATTATGATGATTTTACCTGTTTCGGTTCCGATGAGAATATCGTGAACTTTGTCGCCGGTAACATCTTCAGCGGCGGCGAATGAACGAATCGAGTCCTGGATTTCAAGCCTTGTCCAGTTCGGTTTTGAAGAGCTTAAGAATCCAATATAAACGGAATTGTTGCCTGCCGTCACAGCCAAATCTTTAAAGCCGTCTCCATTAAAATCCCCTACTATTGGCGCTCCCGTTAGCGGGTTTTCTAAAACCGGACTTCTTAAAATCTCTCTACCGTTGGCACCCGAAATGACCCTCACTCTTGAGTCTTTGGATTGCACAATTACATCGGGGTTGTTGTCGTTATTTAAATCTTCCAGCGTGATTCGTTCGTTGAAATTCGTTTCGAATTCTCGATTAACCCAAAGAGGCTTCTTTGTAGCGCCATTTATCGACTTTAATATTCCGCTAGTATCGATAAAAACCACATCGATGAAACTATCTCCGTTTAGATCTGCCATAGCCGGATAGGTTGAAAAAACCAGGCGGTCCTTTGGGAGGTCCGGGTTATCAAGTCCACGGCACCAGAAAGATTCCTTGGCGCTTAGAGAAACCGGATTTCTGTCCATATTGCCTGTTGTTCGAAACGAATTAGCCAGCAGAAATCCGGCGATTAAGATGACGATGGCTGAAAGAACCGTAATAATGGTGCTGCTGTTTCTGATATGCCAGGCGCCTGCCTTTTTAGGAGAAGAAAAATCCCAATCTCCCTCGATAACAAAACGAAATATGTGACTCCTGCTATCGGTGAGAAATTCAATTTCATCGCCGGGATCAAGGTAAACCTTTTTGGACGGCTCAACTTTTTTTCGATTCACCCTGAGACCCCATGTGCTCTTCTTGTCCCGGATATAATACCTGTCCTCTTTGTTGGTAATCGTGGCGTGTTGGCGTGAAACGCCCTTGTCCCGCCGGCGTTTGGAATTTCTGCGGAGGATAATGTGATTTTCCTTACTATTCCTGCCAATTTTTGTGCGTGAACTTCTAAGTTTAAACTTTCTACCGAGATAATACCCATAAATACCTAACAAATAATACCGAACTGAAGTGTCAGGTTTTTGCGGTTCACTAATTTCATAAACAGGTTCTGAGAATTCCGGGATTGCTGAATCCGTTTTCTCCGGTTTAAGTAAAGTTTCAGTTTCAATGTTCAAGTCATGATTTTCATTCTTGTCGTTTTCGGAGGTTATAAAAGTTGTTGACGGCCCAAGTTCAGTGTTTTGATTATCATCAAAAAAATCAGGAGAATTCTCGGGATCAATTTCATCAAACGGATTGACAGGCTTTGAATTGCCGTTACCGCCGTGGTCATTGAAAATATCATCCTGATCATTGTTAGCGTCATTTAACCAGGCGTTTAATTGAGTGAGGGAAGGTACACCGGCGATTTTATCTTCAAAATGAGAGTCGGAAGTGCCTTGGTCTGATTCATTTTTTTTAAAATATAGCGGAACTTGCGGAAGCGGTTCAGAAAATAAAAGAGTAATCTTGTGATTGCCAATTTCTATCTGGTCATTAGTATTCAGGAGTGTCCTTGCGGTAATTCTAACGCCGTTTACAAAGGTTCCATTTTGACTTTGCAGGTCACGGATATAATATTTATTGTTTTGTTTTTCGAACTGGAGGTGGTAAGATGAAATGCTTTCGTCGGCGATAATGATGTCATTGCCCTGTTCGGAGCCAATCGTGAAGGCGAGTATCTCTTCAGGGATGGACAGTTTATTAACAACAAAGTCCCCTTTTTTTATGACAATCTTTGGCATCACACCTGCAAAAGTTTAGTGAGATGGATAGATTTTAAAAACAAGCGCATAGGATTCGCCTGCTCGCACAAGTAAGTTGCGTGTCAGCGGACGAAACCCACGGTAATTCACAGTAAAAAGATATTTACCGGATGGAAGCTGCCCCAACCCCCTCCCTTTTAAATCTGTTTTAGCAAAAGGAGATTGAGGAGCGTTTAGATTGTTCCCGGGGATATAATAAATATCAACGCCCGAAATAGGCTGCCCTGATAGTGCATCGAGCACCGTAACGTCGACGACCGCTTTGGCCACCTTCATTCTGACTGTAACATTACGACTATTAGGCCCAACTGTGATCTGCGTTCTCTGATAGCCCGCTTTTGTAAAAACAGCCTTATAGGTGTAGGCCGGCAGTGCCAGGGTCAAAGGCGTTTTTGTTCTCCTTTTTAGAAATTCCCGGCTGCTGCTTTTTAGACTGATCAAGTTTGCACCAATATCGGCGTTGTGACCTGAAGTGCTGGTTGCAGTGAACCTGACGTTCCTTGAAAGAGCAGCAATAATTTTATTACTTGAATTCTCAGTTATATTTAAGTCTATTTTTTTAGAGATGAAACTGGCTTTTCTGAATTCAAGTTTGTGAGATCCTAAAGCAAGTAAGATTGTATTCCCAGGTTCCGGGATGAGGCGGCGGTTTGATTTTAGGTCGTAGATTTCGACATCCCTTGGCCTCGTTTCTAAAACCATCCTTTTTTCGAATATGCCATTTACGGAATATTTAGCGTCTTCATTTTCTAACACCTTGACTTCCCAATGTCTGCGGCTTTTCGCTCCATTTGAGCCGTTCAATGAAAAATCGGTGAGTCGATTAAACCCTGGACGTTCCAACTCAAGTGCAAAAGGGGTTCCAGCCTCCCATTTTATGGTGCATGGAGTTTTTTGGTTTAAACGGACACCGTTTAGATAAACGTGAGCGCCTTGGGGGTTTGAATTTATTTTGACTTCGGTGACGAATCTAAATAAGTAATCTGGACCGCCATCTTTTTCTTCACCCTGAATCTGAACTTTGCCTTCAAGAGGCACAAAAAGTGATTTTTTAATGGATTTAAATCCTTCGCGTACTATTTCAAGTTGGTGTACGCCCGGCGAAATATTGGCGATTTCGATTGGGCTTTTCCCGGCCAATTTTCGGCCGTCTAGGTAAAACTCAGCTTTATCGGGAATCGTGGCAATTTCGATGGTGGGCGAAAAAAGCAAATCGCGCATCCAGGCGCCAGTTCTTGTCCAGCCGTTGATTGTATCTAACATTCCGAATACGAAGAGAATGAGAATAAATCCAAAGCAATATTGAAGAATCTTATTTTTATTATCTCTGACAGACGCCCGGATCACGTCAATCACAGGTCGGATATATTCGTCACTCTCGAATACGGGATCAGTTGTATAGACCGTCTTGTTTGTGATTTTGGTATTCGTCGGAGATTTTTGCTTAGCAGGAATATTCACCTCGGTTTCTTCAATAATCTCAATTTCACTCCATTTGCTTGTTCCTGAGGTATTGGTGCTTGTTTTTTCTAGGGTGAGTTCTATCGGGGTTGCCGGCGGACCTTGAGGTCTTTTCTTTCTGTCGCAATATTGATGAATTAAAGCAACTAAATAATCCACCATTTCCCCTGACTCCTTACGGGAACGAAGGTAATT
>SMXC01000098.1 GCA_004356825.1 Caldithrix sp. | reverse complement strand
GTTTTGGGATAGATCTTAAAATGACCCGTCAAACGTTTTATCCAATCTCCGAACACCTGCGTATCCGGGTTGAGGAGAATCACAAACTCCTTGTCGGAATTTTCAATACCAACATTACATCCTCTCGAAAAGCCGAGATTCTTTTTTTGAGGGAATACTCGGACTTTCTTTTGATCGGGCTGGAGAAATTCTTCGACAATAGCAAGGGTATTGTCCTGAGAATTATTGTCGATGATCAAGATTTCATCGTTTGCACGCAGGCTTGCCGTTGTGCTGATAAGACAGTCGGCAATCGTCTCGATGGAATTGAAGGTAACGATAATTATGGAAGCGCCTGGATTCATTAGCAAAAAACAATTAGCTATAATTCTTCAATCGCGCTTTTCAAAAACTCCGATTCCGGATATCGAGAAAAAACGTGAAAAGCCTGCGCAGCTTTTTCACTTATCAAATTTTCGTTTTCAAGATAGTATTCGCAGGTCTCAATCAGTTTATCGTACTCGGCATAAACCAAAACTTCATCGTATTTTCGATGGGGTGTATCCTCCAGAACCATGAAAGTGCTATTGTTCATCAAAAAAGTGGTCCGTACTTCATCAAACAACATGGACTGGTAGAAATGAACACCCAGCACGATCTTCGCCCGACTGATATAGGCGTCTCTTTCCGGACCATAAACCCCGAATAGTCTTATGACAGTATGTTTTTTGGCAAGCTCATTCAATATTTTTAAGCGCCGCGGGTTGGTAGAGCCATAAAAAAGAATATCGATATCCTTTTTTGTGTCGGATTTAATTCTTTGCATTTTTGGATGAAAACCAATCGGTTTATAGGTGGCTTTGATGCCACAATTTGCCAGGTACTCAATATTTGCTTTGCTGAAATCCCATATATAACGACACGATCTTAAAGTTCTATGATATTCCGCTTTACATTTGGATAGCAGGTCAACTGCCGATTCATCATTTTCATAGAACTGCTCCAGCTGATAAATAATGCAGTCGTAATCCGCAGGAATCCGTTTGCCCCATAAATGGTGATAGCCGAGAATGATGTTCAGTGTATCTTTTGTTAAACTCGAACCCAAACTAACTTCATGACCTAAATCCTCGAGGCCAAGCTGCAAAATTTGCGATACATCCAGCAGGATTTTTAGATGGACCAGGTCCTTTTTGTTCTGAGTGCCTACTAAGACGATATTAAACTTCATACCGGCACAGAACTCAGATGTGAAACAGACAATGCTTTTCTTAAGAACTCGGATTCAGGATATTGGGAAAATTCCTTGAAACTTTTGTCTGTGGTTTGATTGCGGTGCAGGTCATCTTGAAGATAGAATTCGCAGGTCTCCACAATCTTATCATAGTCCGCATAGACCACAAAATCCTCATATTTTTTGTGTGGTGTGTTTTCGACGATTGTAAAAACTTTGTTGTTTAACAGATAAGACATGCGCACATCATCGAAATATTTGGTTTCATAATAGTAAATCGACACGACAATCTTCGAGCGCTCTATCCAATGATCGCGCTCATCGCCATAAACCCCGAATAAGGGTTTGAGTTTGAACTTTCCATGAAGCTCTTTTAATATCTTAAGGCGGCGATCATTTCTCGAACCGTAAAATAAAACATCGACGTCTTTTTCTTTACGATGTTGAATTCGAAGCATTTTCGGGTGAAAACCAATGGGTTTGCAAACAGCTTCGATACCTCGTTCTGCCAAAAAATCGATATTCTGCTCACTAAAGTCCCAAACTATCGCACCGGGAGACCTAAGGGTTTCGATAACCGCAAGCGGTAGGGAACCATTTTCATCGAGCTCTTCCAGTTGATAAATAATACAGTCATAGCCAGGCGGCAGTTTTTTGCCTTTAAGAAAGTGGTATCCCAAAATGAGGTTGGTGCACTTTTTTTGGAGCCCATTGCCACAGACAACCTCAAACCCGAGATCCTCCAGGCCAAACTTGAGCACCATAACAACTTCACGGAAACACTGCGCGTGAAAATTTTGTTTATCCGATCCGGAGTTAGCTAATACGATGTTGAATTTACGCATAAGATAACCTAATCAGGAGAAGCTGATACTGGATACTGGATGCTGGATGGAGGTAATGCAAGCATCGAGCAGCCAGCATCCTGCATCCTGCATCCTAAACAACCCTTTACCATCCCTGTGTACATTATTCAATATTTAAAATCTTTTCCTAGCGCCTTTGGTCTCTGTCGTGAATACTACCAACACTGCTCTCGAATCACCGCAACAATTTTTCTCCGATCTTCCTCATTCACCCAGGGCCCCACCGGAATACACACCATTTTTTCTGAAAACTCATCCAGGCCAGTCAAACCGCTGCTGTTGTAATTCGCAAAAATGGTATGGGAGTCGCTACGCGCATGCACAACCGAAGCAGCGATGCCGTTCTGAGCCAGATATCTGATAAAGTTCACGCGGTCTTCAACTTTAATCGTAAACAGCCAGTATGAGGATATATGATCTTCCGCTTCGGTAAGAAGTTTCACTCGTTGTAGACTTTGCAAATTCTCTTGGTAAAAAGCGGCATTTCCCCGTCTTTTTGCCACTATCTCATTTAGATAGGGGAACTGTGCCAATCCGATAGTCGCTGCAATATCGTTCATATGAAATTTGTAGCCCGCTTCAATAATGTCCCACTCCGCAATGCCGAATCGGTTTTCCCGGCGCTGCTCCCGGTCGATACCGAACCATTTAAGGGAGCGGGAGCGCTGGTTGTCCTGTTCATTTTTGCACATCAAAACACCCCCATCTCCGGTGGTAAAATGTTTGATTGCCTGCAACGAGAAACAGCAGAAATCCGAATGGTTGCCGATCTTCTTGTCCCTGTAAACCGCTCCCCAGGCATGCGCGCAATCTTCGATGACTTTAAGACCATGCTCACGGGCAATTTGATTAATTTCATCCATGTCGCATGGGTAGCCACCCCAATGCACCGCCAGAATGACTTTTGTCCGGACACCGATCTTCTGTCGAATGCTCTCCGGATCGATGTTACCGGTATCCGGATCAACGTCAGACCAGACCGGGGTCGCACCGGTCAGCACAATCGGCTCGTTGGTGGCCATGCAGGTCATGGGCGTAGTGATCACCTCGTCGCCAATGCCGACGCCGCACAATCGTAGCGCAAGTTGAAGTGCTGATGTGCAGGAATTTAAGGCGGTAACATGCGGATTGCCGATATAGTCGCTGATTTGCTTTTCAAATTCCAAAACCTTCGGACCTTCGCCAATCCATCCGCTTTCAATGACCTTGCGCAAAGGCTCCATGACTTCATCGATATTGTCCGGCATAAAAACTTTATGCATCGGAATCATTTTATTTTCCTCGCAAACGTTAGAGATGGAAACGGCTGAATTGTGACGGCCTCATAATGGTCTCTGAACCAAGCAGATTCCGCGAACGACCGGATGGATTTTTTCTCGTATTCTATCATCCAATCAATTCGGTCTCGCTCTTCGGAGCCGCCTTCAAACAACAGAATGCCGCCGGTATTGAGTTTCTCATGCCAACGATTCAGACAATGTTGCAGCGACTGGCCATCATTTGAGATGTCGATATGCAACAGGTCAATGGTACTTGATAAATAGTTAGAATCAGCCTCAAAGACATCCTCATTGATGAAACTACACTTGCAATGCGGCAGTGACAGAAGTTCATTTTTTTTGAAATTTTGAACGATAGTTTCCATGGAACAATGCCGGTAGGGATATTTGTCCCATAAATCGATAAGATGGAATTCGCTCTCTGTATCCTTATTGTCTCTTAACGCCGCCGCGATATGCAGCGAGCTATAGCCCATAAAGGAACCGAGCTCCACTGTCAGCTTCGGCTTGTGCGCTAAAGCAGTCGAATAGAAGAAATCCCCAAGATGATTTTCAGCATATGAGGATCGAATTCCGGACAGGATTAAATCGTACATGGTCTTCTTCCTTAAAGACTATTTAATGAGATCCGAATGCCAAGACATTAGCCACGGCTGATACAGATTCCCGCAAATTAAAGAACAAATTTTTTATTTTTATAACAAAAAAAACCGCGGCTAATCAAGTTCATTTGTGGCTAAATGTTTTCTTCACGTCCTGACAATTAGACTGATTTCAGGAACTAAAGAAATAGTTGTTTGACTAATTATTTCGGCATTCTCTCTTTTGGACTTAAACAGGTTTACCCAAATAAAAAAGGGTGCCCAAAATGGACACCCTTGCTTCGATTAAGATTATAAACCGAGCTATTAACCGAAGAGTGACAGTACGATTTGCGGCGCGGAGTTTGCCTGCGCCAAGGCGGACGTTGCTGTCTGCTGCATGATTTGCAACTTAAGCGCTTCCAGCTGCTCTTTCGCAAAGTCAGCATCCGCGATTCGGCTTCGGGATGCCTCAGTGTTCGTAATCGCATTTGTAAGTGTGGTCTCTTTGGTCGAAAGTCTCGCTTGATAGGATCCGATATTAGCGATGCTGTTTTTAACTGTGGTAATCGCTGTATTCACCCGACTGAGCGCAGTAGAAGCGTTTGCAGCGGAAGAAGTATCAATACTCGCATCAATCACCCCTAAAGCTGCTGAATCGTGGTCAGCGGCAGTAACCGTCATAAACAAACTATCGGTGGTTGCTTCACCGGTTTGGATAGTCAATTGTTTACCGGACAAAAGCGAAATACCGTTGAAAGTGGTTTCGTCTACAATGTCATCAATTTCGTTTGTCAGGGCATCCAATTCATCATCGATTGCATTTCGCTCTGTGCTCCCGAGGGTGTCACTCGCTGCCTGAGTAACTTTTTCCTTCATCGTTTCAAGAATATCGAGGATACTGTCCAAACCACCTTCAGCTATTGCCAACATGGATTTAGCATCGCCAACATTGCTCAATGCAACAGCCAGGCCCCCGGCGCGGTGCTGCAAAGTTTTACTGATTACAAAACCGGCGGCATCGTCTTCAGCGCTGTTGATTCTTTTTCCGGTCGCCAGCCGCAATTGTCTGATGCCCAAGTCCTGATTAATCCTATTCAAAGAGTTTAGTGCCTGCATTGCTTGAATATTGCCGCCAATTCTACTAAGGTCTCCAAAAGCCATTTTTTAATTCTCCTGTTTTTTATCTGTTCAAAATTAACTTTCTAATTATCAGTGTCATTACCTACTCTAACCGAATAGTGAAAGTATGATCTGCGGTGCAGCGTTCGCCTGTGCCAGGGCTGAAGTTGCCGTCTGCTGCATAATCTGCAATTTCAGCGCTTCCAGCTGCTCTTTGGCAAAATCGGCATCTGCAATCCGGCTTCGTGATGCCTCAGTGTTGGTAATCGCATTCGTAAGTGTCGTCTCTTTCGTGGACAGCCGTGCTTGATACGAACCGATAGATGCGATACTGTTTTTGACAGTTGTAAGCGCAGTATTGATATTACCCAAAGCTGCTGACGAAAAAGATGAAGATGATACATTAATATTTGCATCAGCTACAGTAAGATTGGACGCTTTGTGATTTTGAGTACTCACAGCAATCAATAAAGAATCTGTAGTCGCTTCGCCTGTTTGAATGGTCTTATCAACATCCGTCAAAAGTGTGCTTCCATTAAAAGTGGTCTCATCAACAATGTCGTCAATTTCAGCGGTTAAAGCGTCAATCTCATCTTCAATCGCATCTCGTTCGACTGAGCCAAGAGTGTCGCTTGCTGCCTGGGTAACTTTTTCTTTCATGGTTTCGAGAATATCGAGAATACTGTCCAAACCACTTTCAGCTATTGCTAACATGGACTTGGCATCGCCAACATTGCTCAATGCAACAGCCAGGCCTCCGGCGCGGTGCTGCAAAGTTTTACTGATTACGAACCCGGCTGCGTCATCTTCGGCACTGTTAATTCTTTTTCCGGTTGCCAGTCGCAATTGGCGGATACCCAACTCCTGATTAATCTTATTCAAAGAGTTCAGCGCCCGCATTGCCTGAATATTGCCGCCTATTCGGCTGAGATCTCCAAAAGCCATATTTCTCTCCTTTTTTTCTGGTGATTTAAACTGTCCTGATTCAATTCAGGATTATTTCTCTTTGTGATAATTTCTTAACTTCTGATTGGATTATCGACGGGATGGCATATCACTTGCCATTTGACAAAAAAGAAAATTTTTTTACTAACGAAAATTACAAAGTGTGATACCTAGTTATCATGCCACTGTTCAGTGCCGCACACCAGGTGTAATGCCACTGGATAAATTCAGGTACAAAACTTTTATTTTTGTGTTTAAAAGTTGCAAAAAAGGACTCTGGCATATTTCTTGAATAGTCATGGAAATTACTTTAGCAAACAGGATGAACTTATGGTGACTTTAACGAAAAAATTTGCACTGTTCTTAATATCTCTGATCTCATGTGCAAACCTTTTTGCAGCCGATGATACTCTAAAAATTGGCGTTCAATTTTTTGAAGCAGGCGAGCTAGAGAAAGCCAAATCGTTCTTTGAAGAGTTTGTTGAGGAAAATGAAAAGAATTCTGAAGCGTTTTATTATTTAGTAAC
>SMXC01000006.1 GCA_004356825.1 Caldithrix sp. | reverse complement strand
GGCGTCGCAAGTTTGCTGGGAATGGTCGCGACGGTGTCTGGTCTCAACAACTTCATCCGCGATTCAATAAGCGCTGAAAACACGCCGATCTTGTCGCTGCAAAAAGTTAACTTTCTGGCCGGTGAAGGGACAAAGGAATGGCAGAAGCGAAAGAACTTTACTATTGATGACGCCTTTGCTTTGGAGGAGTTGCCGCATGTACGCGGGGTCGAAGTTGAATACCAAAGAAGTGTGTCTGTAAAATATAAAGAACGAAAGGCAAACCTGATTCACATGATAGGTTCGAATCAGCCGATTTTGCAAATCCAAAGTATGAATATAGCCGAAGGCAGGTATTTCACAACCTTTGAGGAAGATCACCGCCGCAAGATCGTCGCAATGGGCGCGAAAGCCGCAAACTCCCTGTTTAAAAATGAAGACCCCATTGGGAAAAACATTCGGATCGAAGGTAGAGAATACAAGGTCGTGGGAGTGTTTGCAGACCGAAAAACTATTTTTGGCGGCTTTGCCGAGAATTTTATGATCATTCCTTACACAGCTTTCGAACGTGATTTTTTGTTTCGTCGGCAGGGACTTGAGATCAACGTGATTGTTGATGACATGGCCTATGTGGACGAAGTTACGGAGAACATGCGGGCATTGATGCGTATGCGGCGCAAAGTACCACTGGGTGAGCCGGATGATTTTGCTATTATCTCAATTGATGCGGTGATAGAATTTACCCAAAATATCACCGACAAAGTTTCCCTGGCTTTGGTGGTGCTTTCTTCAATCGCGCTCATGGTTGGAGGCATCGGCGTGATGGTGATCATGTTGGTTTCAGTGACTGAACGAACACACGAAATTGGCATTCGCAAAGCCATTGGCGCAACTCGGGGCCAGATAGTATTGCAATTCCTAGTTGAGGCTGCCACCCTGTCCGGCATCGGCGGTCTCCTGGGTATTGCGGTCGGACTTAGTCTGGCTTTACTTATCGCAAAATTGGTGGGATTCTCGTTTGTGCTGCCGCTTGGATGGCTTATTTTTTCGGTCGTAATCTCTGTAGGGATAGGCCTCTTCTTCGGGATATTCCCGGCGCAAAAGGCGGCCAAACTCGATCCAATTGTGGCCTTGAGATATGAGTAACGCATAGGAATATACTAGTTGATGATTGCCTAACAATAAAATTGAGCTCATAAACATAAACTGCCCTGCAACATTTTCATTTTTCATAGACTCTAATACAAAAGATTTGTTAATTAAACTAATTGAATATTTTTTTAGTCGAAACTTTTTCTAACAAGTTACGTTTTTTACAAACGACTATTCTGATTAGGCTAATAAAACCTTTCTACAATTTTTTTTGTAAGTAAAAAAATGGAGCACACTATGTTTAAGTATATCAAATCAGTATTATTCACTTTGACCATTTTGACAGTGGTAGTGAATATGTCTTACGCGAAAAATGGCAAAGTCTTGACACTTGAAAAATGTATAGAAATGGGTTTGAAAAATAACTCGCAGTTTAAAATTGCCGCCTCGCAAGTGGATCGCTCGGGTGCAAACGTAATGGGGTCCTATTCAAGTATTTTGCCGCGAATTCAAACAACTTTTTCGTCCAGCAGACAGAAAACTGGAGATGCGACCTTTTTGGGTGATGTTCTGGTTGGCATTGATACAACCACCGGTGAATCAATCGTTGATCAACGTACTATAACTCAGGAAGGCTCCGAGAGAAATTCTCATTTTGCGCAAATATCTTACACGCAAACACTTTTCGATTTTGGGCGCAGCTGGAATTCAATCAAACAAGCGAAAGCTTCCTTTGAAGCCTCATCAAATAGCTTGACTTCAGCACGATATGATGTTTATAGCAACGTGAAACGACGTTACTTTGAGCTGCTCAAAGCCACTAATTTAGAGCGGGAATATAAATTAGCGGTCGATAGGAGCAATAAGCAACTGAACAGAACTCAGAGTATGTTCGAAATTGGTTCCGTAGCTAAGATCGATGTCTACCGCTCTGAGGTAACACTGGGAACCGATGAAATTAGTTATATTACTCAGCAAAATATTGTGAAGATTGCGCGGGCTAATTTAAATCTGGTCATGGGGCGCGATCCGGACACGCCCCTGCAAATTGTGGAAGCCGTAGTTTCCACGAATCCTTCCAAATACCCATTGCAAGAAGCGCTGACAATTGCCGAACAAAATAATCCCCAATTGAAGCGTTTTGAAAACGATATGCGCAGTGCTGAGTATGGCATGAAAATAGCAAAAAGTGCCTATTGGCCTTCATTTGGCGTACAGGCAACCTATTCCAGAAACAACAGTGAATTTAACCGTGTTTACGGAGGTTATGATAAAAACTTTAGTATTTCGTTAGGAGGGCAGGTCAGTTTTAATATTTTTAATGGATTCTCAGATACAGCTGAGGTAGGCAGACAAAGTGCTAATCATGCGATTGCAAAAGAAAGTTGGATCGATGAAAAGCGTCGCATGAATTTCAATGTCAAGCAGGCTTTGATCAGCATGGAGGCTTTCCATCGCATATCAGAAATAAATGCAAGAAATCTAAGAGCGGCTGAAGAGGAGTATCGCCTGGCACAAGAAAGATACCGTGTCGGAGCAGGTACTCAATTAGAGGTAACCGAGGCACAAGTTTCTTTAACTCGTGCCAGAGTCACCTTAGTTAGAGCAAAGTATGATGCTATGATTTCCCAGGCTCAATTAGAAACCGCAATGGGAATTATTGAACAAGATAATTCATAATAATATTAATCTAAACTTCACAAGACTATGCTAATAGATATCAAATCTCTTGAGAAAATATATAAATTAGGCTCGGTTGAGGTCCCCGCTTTGCGTGGGATTGATGTCGCCATCGATTCGAATGAGTATGTCGCGATTATGGGACCTTCCGGTTCAGGCAAATCTACTTTGATGAATATTATTGGTTGCCTTGATACGCCGACTACAGGGTTGTACGATTTCGGCGGGGAAGACGTGAGCCAAATGAACGATGATCAATTGGCCTCCATCCGCAATAAAAAAATAGGATTTGTCTTTCAAACTTTTAACTTGCTGCCCCGGGCGACAGCCTTGCACAATGTGGAGCTGCCGCTGATTTACGCTGGCATTCCTTCTTCGCAAAGAAAGGATTTAGCCCGGACAGCTTTGGAAAATGTCGGTCTTGGTGACCGGGTCGATCATAAACCCAACGAACTTTCCGGCGGCCAGCGCCAGAGAGTCGCCATTGCTCGGGCACTTGTAAACAACCCTTCAATAATTTTGGCTGACGAACCCACCGGAAATCTTGATACAAAAACCGGCGAAGAGATTATGGAACTTGTCCAACAGCTTCATGATCATGGCAACACGGTCATCCTTGTGACACATGAAGAGTACATCGCAGAGCACGCCAAAAGGATTATTCGCCTGCGTGATGGTTTAATAGAGAGCGATGAGATTAAGAAAAACGGAAAACATTTAATTTAAATAGTGATTGACCGAAAAGTGCTTTCGCGATGTCTGAGCATCGCACTCCAGCAAACACCCAGCACATTGTATTTTATTTAATCTAAAAATGTTGAATTGGAGTGCAAAAATTAGTTTTGCCACTTTTCGGTCAAATCAATACATATATTTTTCCCGCATGAACCCGTACCCCTTTCATTGAGGATTTGACAGATCCAGCAACGCTTGTTGAGCAGTCATTAACTCCTTTTCACTTGTTAAGTATTTCTTACCCTAACTCCTTAAAAATAAATAAATTCAACAAAGTATATCCAAAAAATTTTGCTTGATTATGACCCAAAAAATCGTTACCTTTTTTGCCCTAAACTTGTGGTGCAAAAAATTAAACTCGAATTTGAAGACATTTAACTGGTGGATAACCAATTCAAATTTCTGCTTCAAGAGTGGAGAGAGCAAATTGATCGAAGGTTATTCCAGGTTCTGGATGGACATCATCCAGCTATTTTGTATGATCCGATTCAGTACGTCTTGGAGGGAGGCGGCAAACGGATTCGGCCAATTTTATTGGCCCTTTCCTGCAAAGCAGTAGATGGTGTGCTGGAGAAATGTTGGGATGCTGCAGTGGCGGTTGAATTACTGCATGACTTTACTTTGGTGCATGATGACATTATGGACCGTGACGACACCCGAAGAGGACGGGCGACGGTACATAAAAAGTGGAACTCGGATATCGCCCTTCTTGCGGGCGACGGGCTTGTTGCATTAGCTTTTCAATCCTTGCTGCGAACCCAATCCTCGAAAATTCACGAAATCGCCACTGTTTTTACCGAAGGGATCATCGAGCTTTGCGAGGGCCAGGCTTTTGATTTAGAATTTGAAACAAATGGAGATGTGAATCTCAAGGATTATTTGGATATGATCGGCAGGAAGACGGCGCGGCTGTTAAATGTATCAGCGAAACTCGGCGGTCTTATCGGCAACGGCAATGAAGCGGAAGTGCAGGCATTGGGAAATTTTGGGTATAATTTGGGCTGTGGTTTTCAAATTCAAGATGACTTGCTGGACATCACTTCTGATGAAGCAACAATGGGTAAAACTTACGGCAGCGACGTCAAACGAAAAAAACAGACTTACTTGTTGGTACACGCTTTATCCGAGGCTGACTCAAGCATAAAAGAGCAATTGAGATTCTTGTTGACTAAACAGGAGATTAATCGAACGCAAATCAACGAAGTTAAAGTCCTCTTTGAAAAAGCCGGCTCAATTGATGCGGCAAAATTCGCAATTAACAAATATATTCTTTCCGCAAAAAGTAATCTCGATGAACTTCATTCGACTCAAGGAAAGGAGTTGCTGTTAAGCTTTCTGAAGTACATTTCAAATCGTAATGCATAATTAATCATTTATTTTTTCTACCCAGATGGAAATGGATGTTCTCTTATTTTGTTTAATGGGGGGTATTGTCTCTGCTGATACGGATTCAGCCTGGCAGTCAATGGTGTCACAACCTCTGGTTTCTTGCTCGATTGCAGGCATTTTGATGGGCGATTTGGTTCTGGGATCTGTCGTCGGCATGCTATTACAGTTACCTTATTTGGCAGAGATGCCAGTCGGCGGAGCCCGGGTTTCTTTGGGAAACATGGGAGTTTTCATTTCTGCGGGGCTGGCCGTGAAACTTAACCAGATTTTTCCCGGGCAGACCAATCTGATTTTATTGTTTACTGTTTTATATGGTGTTGCACTGAGCCGATTAACGATTCCATTTCAGAATTGGAGTCGCCGCTTCAACCTGGTTTTATTAAGAAAGGCGGACTTGGCTGCTGAACACGGAAATGTGGCTAAGATTTCTCGGCTGAATTACCTTGGAGTTCTTAATTCGTTATTTTTTGGTATTTTATTTTCTGCTATTTTCTTTTTTTTAGGTAAGTATATTATGCAATCCGCCATAATCAGTTTTCCGTTTAAAATCAGCCTGCCATTTCTGAAGCCTACACTTTTGGGTGCTGGCCTGGGAACTATGTTTTGGTTGTTTCTGAAAAGAACGACCTTTCGATACACTTTGATAGGAACAGTGATGTCAGCGGTTGCTTTGTTAATTGTCTGGATATACTAAACCGATGGCGATTTTAAAACCGTCCGATTTTATTAGAATAATTTGGCGTTCGTTTTATATACAGGCCGCATGGAACTCTGAACGAATGTTGAGTCTCGGCTTTTGCTTTTGCCTGGTACCATTTATTAAAAAAGCTTTCTCCAAAAGTGAGGACCGAGCTATATTTCTCGAAAGGAATTTACAGTTTTTTAACACGCATCCTTACATGGCTTCCTGGATTATGGGTGCAACAATCAGATTGGAAGAACAATCAATCGAGGAAGCCAGGTTTGATACAAAGCAAATGGACCGTTTTAAAAAACGGATGAGTGAATCGTTAGCAGCAATCGGAGACCAATTGTTCTGGGGTAAACTTAAACCGATTGCGGCAATGCTTGGCCTCGCGCTGGCCCTTTATAATAAAGTGCTTGGTTTCTGTGTCTTTCTTTTTTTGTATAATCTGCCTCATTTTTATATGAGAATAACGGGGCTTTTGAGGGGATACAAACTTGGATTTGATCTTGCAAAGGTTGTATCGCTGAGTAAATATAAAGAGATTTTTGAAAGTCTTGATAAGTTTGCTGCTTTATCTACGGGTGTTTTGATAACTCTGCTCGGGTTTTCAGACTTCATAGCAAGTTTCCCGGAAGGGGCGGCATTTTTAGCGGGACTTCTCTTGATGTTGATTTTGTTAAAACTGAACGTCTCAGTTCCTGTTGCATTAATCGTCCTTATTTTGGGCAGTACGGTTGTCGGCGGATTAATTTATTAGAATTTCAGATGGTTAAAAAAATTGTTCAAATAAAAAACAAGCTGGGGTTGCATGCGAGGCCGGCATTGCTTTTTGTCAACACGGCAGCGAAATTTGAGGCCGACGTTTATCTTGGCAGAGATGATCATGAGGTGAACGGAAAGAGCATTATGGGAGTCATGATGTTAGCTGCGGAAATGGGAAGTAAATTGACCATTACAGTAAAGGGCCTGGACGAAAAAAAAGCCATAAAGGCGCTCATTGAATTAATTGAAAACAAGTTTAATGAAGAATAGGTTTGATAAGTGGCCGTTAAAAATAGAAAAATCAAATGTAAATACTTTCTGAAGGGTGTTCCCGCGTCACCTGGGATTGCTATTTCAAAAGTATTCAAGCTAAAAGGCGAATCGATCAGAATTGATCCAACAATCTTAAAAGATTCAAGCGTAGATGATGAAGTTGAGAAATTTGTGAAGGCGGTTGAGAGGTCAAAGAGCGAGTTAAAGTCACTGCAGAGCAAAGTAGCCCACAGGGTAGGCCAGGAAAACGCAAAAATTTTTGATGTGCACCAACTTTTACTTGAAGATAGTGTGATTATCGAAGAAACTATCAATGCTATTACCAAAGAAAACAGAAGCGCTGAGTTTGCATTTTATAATGTTATGCAAAAATATGAGGACACTTTAAATGGCAGCACTGCTGACCATTTCCAAAACCGAACCTCAGATTTGAGGGATGTAAAAAGAAGAGTAATTCGACACATTCAAGGAGATCGTACAGATCACCTGAATCAACTTTCCGGATCAGCGGTTATTGTGACGAATGACTTAACGCCTTCCGATGCAGTTATGCTGGACAGGCGGAAAGTCTTTGGGTTTGCCACAGATTTAGGCGGCCGGACTTCTCATGCAGCTATCATGGCCCGTTCAATGGAGGTGCCCGCTGTGGTAGGATTGCGGCGGGTTTTTGCCTTGGTTCAGGAAGGAGACCGAATTATTATCGATGGTAGTGAAGGGAAAGTGCTTGTTCAACCGGACGAGAAGACCATAAAACACTACCGACAGTTACAGGAAAAGTATTATGACACCAACCGAAAGCTAGAAGAGGTTCGCAATCTCAAGAGTCTCACTCTTGACGGTAAAGAGATCGAGCTTTCAGCAAATCTGGAATTCACTGACGAAGTAGAGTCAGTAAAATCTCATGGTGCAAAAGGCGTTGGACTCTATCGCACCGATTATATTTATCTTGCAAAAAAGGAATTACCGACTGAAGAGGAGCAATTTCAGGAGTACAGAAAAATTGTAAAAAAAATTGCCCCGGATTCGGTCATTATCCGTACCATGGATTTGGGCGGTGATAAATTACCGGAATCCTTTTTGATTCCGCCTCAAGAAAATCCTTTTTTAGGCTGGCGTGCAATTCGGATTTCCCTGGCGAGAAAGGATATTTTTAATACTCAACTGCGTGCAATTCTGAGAGTCGGAGCAGTCGGGAACGTGAAAATTCTTCTGCCAATGATTTCGGGGTTGGATGAGATTCATGAGTGTAAAAAACTTATAGAGAGCGCGAAATCGGAGCTGCAAAAAGAAGGTATTAAGTACGATCCTAATATTGAAATTGGCGCTATAATTGAAGTCCCATCCGCTGCTCTGCTAGCCGACAGAATAGCTAGGGAAGTAGACTTTCTTAGCATCGGCACTAATGATCTCGTTCAATACTTGTTAGCTGTGGATCGTGGAAACGAGCGCATTGCCTATCTGTATCAGCATTTGCATCCGGCAGTTCTGAGAATGATAAAACAAATCATTGTAGCCGGTCATCAGGAAGGTGTTTGGGTTGGTATGTGCGGAGAAATGGCCAGCGATCCGTTAGCCACTTTGATTTTAATCGGTATGGATTTAGATGAATTTAGCGTGAGCCCGATAGCAGTTCCGGAAATAAAAAAAATGATTCGTTCAACGGAGTATCGCGAAGCGGCTCGAATTGCCAAGAAGGTTCTGCAATTTGAAAGGCCCTCGGAGGTGGAGCGGTTTATGACCAAAATCGTGCGAAAGAAGTTTAAAGATTTGATTTAAGAATGCCGAATATAGATAAATTGGAAATCGCAAAATTTGATGCAGATGGAATGCTGGAGAAAATTTTAAAATTTCCCCAACAATTGAGTCATGCGCTCGAGCTTGCTAAGTCCAGAAAAGTTTCTTTAAATAACGAAATAATTCAAAATATCTGCGTCTGCGGGATGGGCGGTTCAGCCATTGGCGGGGATTTAGTTCGGTCCTGTTTTAATGATTATATCGATATTCCCTTTTCCGTGAACAGGTATTACCGGGTGCCTAATTTCATCAATGAAAATTCTTTGGTAATTGTCTGCAGTTATTCAGGAAATACCGAAGAAACCTTGGCCGCTTATGAGGATGCTCACCAAAGAAAGGCCCAAATCGTCTGTGTGACTTCGGGCGGGCTACTGAGTGATAAAGCCGCCTTGAATAACCACCCGGTTTTTTCAGTGCCGTCGGGATATCCACCAAGATCTGCCCTGGGTTATTTATTGGTTCCAATTCTCTATTGCTTGTTTTCAACCGGGAAAATTTCGGATCCCGAACAAGGTATTTTAGAAACAATCGAAGTTCTGGAGAATTTAGCAGCTGAATATGATCCGGATGAAAACGATAATTTGCCCAAGCAAATCAGTCGTTCACTGAAGGGGAAAATTCCGTTGATTTACGCCTCGGTCGCAAGTTTTGAGCCTGTGACCTGGAGATGGAAGGGGCAGCTTTCTGAAAACAGCAAAGTTTTGGCCTTCGGGAATGTATTCCCTGAACTCAATCACAATGAAATTATGGGGTGGGGACCTTTGGATGAAATTAATAAAAAATTTCAAGTTATCTATTTAACAGATCGGGGTGATGATTTTCAAGCTGGCAGACGGATGGAATTGACGCGAAAAATCGTTGAAAAACATACGGTTGATTCTATCATAGAAATTAAAAGCCAGGGAGAATCTTTGCTGACTCGTCTGTTTTCATTGATCTTTTTGGGCGATATGGTAAGTTTGTACCTTGCCGTAGAAAATCAAGTCGATCCCACATTGATTGAAAACATAAATTTCTTGAAACAAGGTTTGTTGTCGGCTTAGCAGCTGTTTATTTCTGAAGTAGGATAAAGTTAAAATCCCAGTCTAACATAGTGAAAGGAGTAATTCATGTCTTCCATGATTTTCACCTCTGAATCTGTAACTGAAGGACATCCGGATAAAGTTGCCGATCAAATTTCCGATGGTGTTCTTGATGCGATTTTTGAAGAGGATCCCTTTGGAAGAGTCGCGTGTGAAACCTATGTCACCACCGGCATGGTGATGGTTGGCGGCGAGATCACCACCAAAACTTATATCGAAATTCCAAATTTAGTTCGTGGAATTATTAAGGAAATTGGCTACACGGACGCCAGTTTTGGATTTGATTATTTGACCTGTGCGGTACTCAATACCATTCAGCAGCAATCTCCCGATATTGCGATGGGAGTAGATAAAGATGGGGCGGGCGATCAAGGAATGATGTTTGGCTTTGCGACCAACGAAACACCGGAGTTGATGCCGTTGCCAATCATGCTTGCGCACAAACTATGCATGCGTTTGGCAGAAGTTCGCAAGAATGGCACCCTTCCTTATGTCAGACCGGATGGGAAGTCACAGGTGAGCGTTCGTTATGAAGACGGCAGGCCTGTAAAAGTGGATACGGTTGTTATTTCAACTCAACATGCCCCGGACGTTGATCAGAAAACTATACGTAATGATATTATCAGCAAAGTTATTAAGCCTATTATCCCCGGCGATTTCTTTGATGAAAGTAGTATTACCTATCATGTCAACCCAACCGGTCGGTTTGTAGTCGGCGGTCCCCATGGCGACACCGGCTTAACCGGAAGGAAAATAATTGTAGATACATACGGCGGTTATGGACGTCACGGCGGCGGAGCTTTCTCCGGAAAAGATCCGACGAAAGTTGACCGCTCCGCAGCTTATGTCGCCCGCTATATAGCAAAAAACATCGTGGCAGCAGGATTGGCAGATAAATGTGAAATTCAATTGGCCTACGCCATTGGTGTGGCGGAGCCAGTTTCAATTTTTGTCGAATCATTTGGAACAGGAAAAATCCCTGATGAGGAAATGGCGAGGCGTGTGACAAAGACTTTCAATTTAACCCCCAAGGGAATTATAGAAATGCTCGATTTGCGCCGACCTATTTATAAGAAAACCGCGGCTTACGGACACTTCGGCCGCGATGAAGAAGGGTTTACATGGGAAAAAACGGACAAAACGAAAGACTTGGCACAAGGCTAGGATCTTAAAATTTAAACTGTAGTTGAATAAACAGGAGGTTTTGTGAATTACGATATAAAAGACATTAACTTAGCAACGGAAGGAAAGAGGAGAATTGAATGGGCCGAGAATGATATGCCTGTTCTGCGCCAAGTTCGTGAAAAGTTTGCCCGGGAAAAACCGTTGGAAGGCAAAAATATGTCGGCATGTTTGCACGTGACAGCAGAAACAGCGAATTTGGCCCGCACGTTGAAAGCTGGAGGTGCGAACTTGCTTTTATGTGCATCGAACCCTCTTTCAACTCAAGACGATGTCGCCGCATCTTTGGTCAAAGACTACGATATTCAGGTTTTTGCGATTACAGGGGAAGACAATGAAACTTACTACCGGCATATAAATACTGCCATTGAACACAAACCTGTTGTGACCATGGATGACGGTGCAGATTTGGTTTCCAAAATTCTTTCGGATTATCCTGAAATTGGCGCGAATGTGATCAGTAGTATGGAAGAAACAACTACCGGTGTGCTACGGCTGCGAGCCATGGAACGGGATGGCGCGCTTAAATTTCCGGTTATCGCAGTGAACGACGCCGTAACCAAGAATCTTTTCGATAATCGCTATGGCACGGGGCAGTCAACGATAGACGGAATTATTCGCGCGACAGATGTGTTGCTGGCGGGCAAAAATATTGTGGTCGTTGGTTTTGGTTGGTGCGGCAAAGGTGTCGCGATGCGGGCAAAGGGCATGGGTGCGAATGTAATTGTCACCGAGGTCGATGCGGTACGCGCTCTTGAAGCAGTCATGGAGGGATATAGAGTGATGTCCATTAAAGAAGCCGCCCAAATCGGTGATTTGTTTATAACCTTAACCGGCGATATTCACGTGATTCGTAAAGAGCACTTCGCTTTGATGAAAGATGGCGCGCTCGTCGCAAATTCCGGCCACTTTAATGTTGAGTTAGATGTCGAAGGCTTAACCGAGCTTGCAAAAGAAGTCCGCAAAGGCGTCCGAAACTTTGTTGACCAGTATGTCCTGGATGATGGCCGCAGAATCAACTTGTTGGCCGAAGGCCGACTTATCAATTTAGCCGCTGCCGAAGGCCATCCGGCCTCGGTCATGGACATGAGCTTTGCCACCCAGACCTTAGCGACAGAATGGGCGATTAAAGAGGCGGGCAATCTTGAAGCAAAAGTTTACAACGTACCTCAGGAAATCGAAGATTGGGTTGCAACCTTGAAACTCAAATCGATGGGCATTGAAATCGATGAGCTGACCGAGGAGCAGAAGCATTATTTATCATCCTGGGAGATGGGGACGTAGGTTTAACTCAATGAATTTTAAAAATTCAAGCCTCTTGCTACTGCAGCATGAGGCTTTTTTTATTAATCGCTGAATTGTTTCTTGTTTATAATTTCCACATTACGAATTTGCTCAACCAGGTATTATTTCAGGGTCTTTTTTTACACAAAATATTTGTAAAACCTGCTAGAGTTTTTCCGATGACCTCACTTTTTCCCTTCTCAGGGACTTTGAACTTATCCAACGCTTTCAGATAGTTAAACGAAACATTTCACACTTTTCTTCTGTAATTTCCAGCCGAATTGAAATAGTTTTCATGCCGCAACTGTGTAAAGCAAGCCCTGTGGCATCACATAACAAAAATGTGATATTTCTCTTAAGTTTGCGCTTTGGGCTACCGAAGAAATGATATAGCAATCAAATTCAGAAATGTCATAATCTTTAAAACGTAAGGTAGAATATGCCCAAATCAAGAAGAACTGCCGGGAAGATATTGTTCTCATCAATGACGGATCTATCCAATCATTCGATATTTTACATTTCATTTACATTAGCATTTCTTTTGACTTCATTAAATTGCTCTTTTGATAAGCCAAGTATGCCTTCATGGGATACAAATGTTTCTATTCCGCTGATTAATAAATCGTACACTATGGCTGAACTGGCAGAGAAAGAATCCTCCATCAGATTGGATAGCACAGGCAATCTCTATTTCGAAGTCGATGCTGATCTCGACAATTATTATATTGGTGATGAATTATATTTAGAGAGTTTACAAGACGATTTTTCCCTCAACTTTGGCTCTTTTTCTATTGATCCTCCTTCATCTGTCGCTACCAGTGTAAGTTTGAGCGAAATTTTTTCACAGGCGGAAGCTTTGCACGGCTTAACGGTGATCGTACCATCCTTCAGTTTCCAGACGGACAAAAAATCTTTGGATCCATATGATACTTTCTCATATGTTACTATTGAGACCGGCAACATATCCTTGCAGGTCCAAAATAACCTGGCCGTTCCTTTAGGCAGTCCTTTGACTTTGGAAATTTGGAATACCGCTCAGGACACTTTAATTTCTTCAACAACCAGTTCCTCGCAAATAGCTGCCGGGGGTTCCCAAATTTTTCTGGTAGACTTGGCCGGGAAAAAAATCCCGAATCAGTTATCGGTGAGGATGACTGGGGATTCGCCAGGCAGCAGCGGGGCAGCTGTTTTGGTAGATAAAAATAGCAATTTCGGAATGACCTCTAGTATTATGAATCTTACCGTTGCGGAGGCCCTGGCTGAAATACCTGCCCAGGTTATTTCTGGAGAAGAGCAGTTATCGATAACAGATTCAGTTGTCGTTATGGATGCAAAAATTGAATCGGGTTCAGTTGATTTTACAATTAGCGGAAATTTTGCAGTTGATGCCTGGGTCAGATATGAGCTCCCCGATTTTTTTTCGCCAACCGGTTCTGTTTTAGTGGATTCAGTTTTTATCTCCGGAAGTATCCCAAGCAGTATTTCGATTAATCTGTATAATTACTCTTTTCAACCTGAGCTGGCCGGATTTGGTCAACAGAAAGTGCGGTTTTTCTGGCGGGCCAGAACGGTTGATTCCGGTTCCAATAGGGTTTTGGTTAAGAGCAGCGATATGATCAACGTAAATTTCAATGTTGAAGAAATCCGTTTTTATCAACTTACCGGCAAAATCGGCCAAAAAGAATTTGACATAGAGCAGGATGATATTGAGTTTGATATTCCCATCGATTTAGACAGCCTTTTCTTTGAAACCGCCCGTTTGGAGTTGCTGATAAATAACGGCATTAATTTTCCTGCTAACATTGAGTTAGTGATAGAGGGAGAAAATGAGTCGGGGACAAAAGCTCAGATGTACATTAATCATGCGATACAGGCTGCATCAGCGCCTGGCCTGCCAACTGCTTCAATTATTGTGCTCGATAACCAGAACAGCAGCATCAAAGATTTCATCAGTATTGTGCCAAATCTGTTGCGCGTTTCAGGCAAAATTGTTATAGGCGATCAAAATATTGCAGGCACGGTTTCCAAGAATGATTTTGTAACTGGTTCAATAAAAATTACCGCGCCGTTTGCATTGCGGCTAGCTTCCCAAAGTATCGAAACAGAAACTATTGAATTGAAAATTGATGATGAGGTGAAAGACAAGATTATAGATAACCTTGGTGCCGGAGTATTTTTTATGGAAATTTCAAATCATTTGCCGATAGGCGCGTCTCTTGAAATCGTCTTTTCTCAGGATAAGACTAACTTATATCAAAATCCGATTCTGGAGATTTCAGCAATTCGGGCAAATGCAGCTTCAGTTGACGCTTCCGGTCTGGTACAGAGTGCAAATACTGCCGAATCTACAATTGGATTGTCCGAGGAGCAAATGCGGATATTCTTGCTTTCTCCACTACATGCCGGGATTCGCATTTCCCTGGATGGTACCAATGGTCGGTTTGTAACCTTGCGAGGTTCTGACTACATTCAGATCAAATCATACAGCAGAATTAACGTAACCGTAAACCGAGACTAACCCGAGGGAAAATCCAAAAATGACAAAGACTTTCTTAAAATTAGCATTAGCAGCAGTGTTTGGTTTAAGTTCTTCATTGCCAGGCAAGTTAGTTTACGGGCAATCCGGGATTTCGAACGCACGCAGTGTTGCTATGGGCGGAGCGTATACCGCCCTCGCACGCGGGGTTGAATCACCATCCTGGAATCCGGCAAACCTTGCTCTTTCAGGTGAAAATAAATACCATTTCAACTTGGTTTCTCTAGGCTTTGACTTGAGTAATAATAGTTTTAATAAAAGTCAATATGATCTTTATAACGGCAAATATTTAACCTCCGAAGATAAGCGAAGCATTTTAGCCAACATGCCTGCAGAAGGTTTACGCTTTGATTTAGCAACCGAGGTGCAGGCCCTGGGGTTAGCGTTCGGCCCGCTGGCTCTTAATGCCTCCGGGTTTACAGTTTCCGATTGGACTCTTTCGAAGGAAATTGTGGATTTGGTTCTTAACGGCAATGAGTTTAATCGAGTTTATAATATTGGCGATACCGGCGGAGAAGGTTGGGCCGCGTCAAGTTTTGGTGTGTCGCTGGGATTGGCAATTATTAAAAATGCTGATTTTGAATTTGCTGTCGGAGGCTCTGTTAAATATTTGCGCGGATTTGCATATGCTAAAGTAAAAGAGGCGACGACGACGATGTCCTCCAATTTCGATGGTATTCAGACCCAGGGACGGGTTGTGATCGATCGCGCCTTTGGCGGCAGCGGATTTGCGATTGATGCAGGAGTTGCAGCGCGGAAAGGAAACTGGTCGCTTAGTTTAGGTCTGTCCAATTTTTCCAACTATATTACCTGGAATCAGGAGACCAAGAGCTTCATTTATGAATTTAGCGCGGATTCTGTCTCCGTCGAAAGAATAGCCGATTCCGATATCGATTCCATTTTTATCGATTCCGCAGAAACAGTTGCCATTGAACCATTTACGACCAAGCTTCCCGCTGAACTAAGATTCGGGTTTGCGCGGGCAACCAAAAGATTCACCTTTGGAGTTGATTTCAGAAAAGCTTTCAAACAAGCGCCAGGCGTGTCTACAAAACCCAGATTTGCTTTGGGCACGGAATTTCGACTCATCCATTTTTTACCTTTAAGATCCGGCGTTTCATTCGGAGGGAAACAAGGTTTCACGCCCTCTGCCGGGTTTGCTCTTGATTTTTCGCTGTTTTCCTGGGACTTTGCGGTTGCAAGCCCCGGCGGCTTCTCCGGCAAAGGTTTGGCATTTGCCTATAATTGGATGTTCAGGTTCTAAAAACGAAGCGTGAATAGAGAAGAGCGAGGAGCGCGAAAGATAAGTTTTTTCACTTTTCGCTTCACGGGATTAATCGGGGCCAAAGAACAAAACGCCTATTCCTGCTATCAGAAAAATGCCGTTTGCAAACCAGGCCGAGAACACAGTTGGCATTACACCTGTTTGACCTAAAGTCTGGACCACCGTTGTTAGCCCGTAATAAATAAGGCAGACCAAGATACTTATAATTAAGCTAAAAATTGCCCCCCCCCGGGTTCTGCTGGTTGCGAGGGGTGCTCCAAATAAAACCATAATAAAATTAGCAAAAGGAATCGAAATTTTAAAATGTAAATCCACAAGCCATTTCTTGGGATTCCCGCCATTTCTTCTAACTTCTTGAATAAAATTTTTCAATTCGTCGTAAGACATATCGTTTGGATCTGTATGAAAGCTTTGTAATTGTTCCGGTTTGAAACCGAGAAATTCATCTTTGATTTCCTCAAAAGCAAGTGCCTCTTCCTTTTCATCTGAAAATATTCGCCTGTAGCCGTGGCGAAGAACCCAGGTACCATCTTCCCACTTCATAGTGCGGGCGTCCAGTCTCTCGATGATTTTATTACCATCCAACTTTTGGATGCTGACTTTGCGGGCTGTTTTAGTGACGGTGTTGAAATCTCCAATGAACACCCGCCTGTTGATGCTGTCTCTCCAAAAAATATTGGTAATCCTGGTCTGTGTTCTTTTAACAGTTTCGATGTATTCATCTTCTATTTTGGTTTTTTCCTGATTGGCTGGGGGGACAATTTTTTCTCCAAAGGCGAGAGCGAGTGCACTAATCAGTAATCCAAAAATAAAAAGCGGAATCAAAATGCGATGCAAACCGATACCAGCGGACTTTATCGCAGTTAATTCATTATGATTAGCCATTTGACTCAAACTAAATAAACTCGCCAGCAGCATGGCGATTGGCAGAACCAAAATAATAAGGTGAGGGATATAAAAAATATAGTATTTACAAATGATAAACAGGGGAACGTCTTTATCTAGAAATTTGCTCAAGTTACCGACCATGTCAACAAAAATCACAATTAGAGGGAAGGAGAGTAAGGCAAAAAATAAAATAAAGCAAAATCGGCGCAGGATATACCAATCGAGTATTCGCATAAGGATTCGTGGCCTCAAATTGCAAAAAAGAAATTTAAACACCAAAGGAGACTGAATGTCACAAAAAAGTCTATAAAATTGAGGTCTTAAATTAAGACAATAAGCTTACTGTATTTTAAATTAGGTTTAAGAAAGAATCGCCGTTTTTTTTAAAGACATGATTCGTTTAAATGAGAGTTCCTTATTTATTCAGGTCTTTGTTTCTCAGGAAATTAAAAATATGTGGCCAACCGAAAGTTGCGGAGTCGTGAACTGTCCGCAGAATAAGAAAAATGCCACATCCACCGACCAGAATGTTTGGGGTCCACATTCCCCAAAACGGCGATATTTTTTGCCTGTCCGCCAAGCTTTCGCCTCCAATCAGGAAAGCCCAGTAAAGTATGAAAAAGCCCATACTTAGTCCCGTTGCGGCAGCCCAACCGCGTTTACGAGCCATGATTCCAAGAGGTGGTCCAAGCAGAACAAAAACAACGCATACCGCCGGAATTGAATATTTTTTGTGAACCTCGACAAGATCGCGATCAATTGATTTTTTATAGCTGTTAATTAAATTTATTTCGGTTTTAATTTGTCGGTTCAACCGCTCGTGATCTTGTATAATCATATAAAAAGGTTTATTCTCCATGGAATTGGAATAGATATATTTGGCAAGCTGCTGATTCACTTTGTCATTAAGCTTTTGGCGCCTTTCTAAAATCCGCTGCCGATTTTTATTAACCCCTTCCATCAAGGCCGCAGCGCTTTTTTCTCTATCCCCGCGGTATTCGGATTGACTGCGCATTAAAAGCATCTCTGTCATTGGGATTTTGATAATATGTTTTGTGAATTTTACTTTTTTGAATGTTTCCGCGTAATCAATATTGACCTCTTGCAGCTCGCCGTCAAAAAGCGTGATTTCGATTAGGCCGGTCTGGCCGGAAAAGTGAATTTCTCCGGTCTTTGCTCTGATTGTTTTTATCACGTTGGAAGTCGTTTGATCGTCAATCGTGATATTTTCGACATAAGAAGTTGAATCCTTCTCTGCCACTGCTTCAACGAGGATATTGTAATTCGGGATATCCGTATAAATGACACCGGCTTCTAAATTTATCATCGGTTTTTTCCTTGCGATGTCTAAAATTAAAAGTTTAGCCCGGTGATTAAAATCTGGTAAAACTTCATTGTTAAACCAGACGAGGGCACCTGCGATACATAGGGATACCGCTAAAAGTGAGGGAAGAATCTGGTACAAACTGATGCCGCCAGCTTTAATTGCCGTTATTTCATTTTCAGCCGAGAGGCGTCCGAAAGCCATAATTGTAGCAGTAAGCACAGCGCATGGAACCGAAAGCGCAATCATCCAGGCCATGTTTAAGAAAATAAATTCTAGAATGATACCTATTGAGAGTCCCTTACTTAAGAATTTGCCCAATTCTCTAAAAAGTAAATTTAGGATAAATATGGAATTAATGACCAGAAGGGCAAAAATAAATGGACCAATGTGCTCTTTAACAATATATTTTGGTAAAATTTTTATCATTGCCATCGTATTGTAATCTTATTAAAAATATACACATTATCCTTTTTGTTTTCAAGCTTATTTCTTTTATGATTATAAAGAACTTTCTTAGCAAGAAATAGTTTAACTTTTTGTTTTTTCAGGGCGCCGCTAAATATAATACAGAACTTTTACTTGCAATTATTCTATTAATTGCATAGTTTCAAACAACTTGGAACAGACAAAGTTTAAACATTTATTTCTCGGGAGGTTCTATCGAGCAGTTGCTATCGGAATGATTTTTTCTTAAAAAAAACAGACGATTTTTTACAAAATTTCATCAATAAGTAATCAAGTCGTTTGTTGCGTAAAAAAATAACTGCTGCTGTCGGGAGATGAATTTTACCAGAAGTTTAAGCCTCGTTTCAATTTCATCCTTTTTATCAATCCTGTTTTTTACTCACGGATTTTGTTTTGCCCAGGTATCCCCTTCGAGCGGCACGGGCAAATCCGTTTGGATTTTTTCCTCAAAATTTTTAATTACTGAAAAACAAGAAGCCGTTTTTTCCCTCCACGGATATATTCAGGGTTTGACGCCAAAATTTTATACTAAAACCAGGCAGGAAATTGAAATTAAATCTTTGGATTCTCCTGTTATTATCAGGCAGACGATTCTAAAAGACGACATTCAGGCGCCGTTGGTCCTTACTTTTGAGCAGTATTGGGAGTTAACGCGCGAACAAACTGAACAAAACGCCTGGAGGGATTATATTGTTCGTGAATTAACCGAAGAACTTGCTGAAGCGAGGGGACCGGGGGGGATTAATCTGGTTATCCCGGTTAAGATAAAAAGCAAAACGTTTCAAAAAATATTCGGCAGCGGAAATGTTGGTTTAACTGTCACTGGAAATATCAGCATCAATATGTCACTTCGCCGGGAAGACCGCAGCGAAGTTCGAACAGCCATTACCCGGGGTGCGAATACGAATTTTAAGATGCAGCAAAAGCAAAGATTCTCAGTTACTGGAAAAATTGGTGATAAAGTAACCGTAAATGTTGACCAGGATAGCGAGCGTGCTTTTGATTTTGATAACAATGTTAGATTGGTTTACCAGGGTTACGATGACGAGATTCTGCGGAAACTGGAAGCCGGAAATATTTCACTTTCTTTGCCCGGCACAAGGTACGTAACATTTAGCGGCAAAAATGCCGGTCTCTTCGGTATCAAAAGCCAGATGGTTTTCGGCAATCTGCATCTTACCACTATCGCCAGTCAGGAAAAAGGAGAGAGCCAAAGACTAAGCCTGACCGGTGGTGCACAAACCGGAAGTAAAATCATCAGAGACCACCAATATTTGAGGAACACATACTTTTTTCTCGATTTTGCCTACCGCGAACAATACACGAAATTTAATTCTGAACGCATTCACGCCCCTGACCCTGGTACTATCAGTCCCATTAATAGTGATGCAATTGAAGTTTACATAGCCTCGCCCCGAAATGATACCGATCATATCTCCGAAAGTATTCGAGGTTGGGCGACGCTTAGCGGCAAAGTTACTTCGCAACAGGATACCGCAAGTGTCCAATCCGGCGTTGCCGAGAACGGTTTTTTTATCAGACTTGAAAAAAACGAATATTATGTCGAAAAAAACCTGGGCTGGATTCGCATGAACAATCGTGTAGCCGATGGCGAAATTTTGGCTGTGGCCTATCGCACGAAAAATGGCGAAGAATTTGGCGATATCGCTAATGCGGATTCAGCCACCGGTCCGATCATACTTAAATTGATAAAATCTCGAAACCCACATCCAAAGATCCCAACTGCAAACCTGGAGTGGAAGCATGTTTATCAACTGGGCGGCCGCAGAATTGATCCCGAGGGTTTCGACCTAAAAATTTTTTTTGAACCGGCGTCCGGCGTACCTCAGGAAACCGACACTGCCGGTAGAAAGTGGTTAACTGTCTTCGGTTTGGATTCGAAGGATAACAGCGGCAATTTGATTCCGGATGGCAAAATTGATTTGGACCCGACTTTTGTAAATCTGGTTAGTGGTGAGCTGCATTTCCCCGATTTGCGCCCTTTTGATCCAGATGGATATACAATTGATGGCCAACAACCCGATTTCAATTTGACCAATAGTTTACGTGAACCTGCTATTTATGACACAACAACCCAAAGTGTTATTAATGCTCAAAGCCGATTCTATATCGAGGTTAAATCTCAAAGTCGAAGCTCCGAGTATAACCTGGGATTCAACGTTATTGAAGGTTCAGAAGTTGTTACGCTTAATGGCAGGCAGCTAAGAAATCGTATCGACTATACTATTGATTATTTTTCGGGACGTTTAACAGTGCTCAATGAGGAAGCTCTGAGCCCCGCGGCTCAATTGGATATATCTTACGAAAGAAACCAGCTTTTTCAACTGGCAAAGAAGACAATTCTTGGCATCCGTGCTGAATATGACTTGGGCAGGGATTCGTTTCTCGGTGGAACATTCTTGTACCTGAATCAAACGACTTTAGACAGAAAGGTTCGGGTAGGACAAGGCCCGATGCGAAACCTGGTTTGGGATATAAACACACGCTTTAAACTCAAGCCAAACTTTATTGGCAGAGCTCTGGATTTGATGCCGCTGATTCGTGCGAAAGGTGAGACTTCCCTTAATTTGGAGGGTGAAATCGCCCAGGTTTTACCAACGCCCAATACATTGAACAGCGCCAATACAGGAGATAATGCCGGAGTTGCCTACATCGACGATTTTGAAGGTTCAAAGAAAACAGTCAATTTGGGTGTCCTTCGCAGGAATTGGACTCAGGCATCTGCGCCGGATACTACTTTACATACTTTTAAGAGCAGGCTTAATAATATGGTCTGGTATAATCCTTTTGGTCAAATACATATTAATGACATCTACCCGGAACGTGAGCTAAATCCGAATGTACCAAATCGGGTGCACGTTTTGAGAATGGATTTATTCCCCGATGCTAATGATCCGAATCCGGACCCGAACACTTGGGGAGGTATAATGCGTGCCTTGTCCCCGGGTATCTTTGATCAGACCCAAACGAAGTTTATAGAAATTATGGTGCAGGGAACTGTCGGCCGGCTGCATATTGATTTAGGCATAATGTCTGAAGATGTGATCGCAAATGGTGAACTGGATACGGAAGATGATGCCGCCGGTTTAACACCCAACGGAATTTTGGACCCGGGTGAGGATATCGGAATTGATGGCGTCGAAAAGCCGGATCCTCCGGAATTGAATTTTCCAAGAAGCATGTTTGCGGGACAGAACAAGGAAGATGTACCTTATGATTTTTGGGATGTTGATGGAGACGGCGTTAAAGATCCCGACGAACCTTGGAGTTATGACGATTGGTTTTATCAAGAAGCCAGCATTAATTACATTGTAGAAAACCCCTTCGGGTCAATCGTGGGTACGGAAAATAGTACGAATGACCAGGGCGGTCGCCGGCCCGATACCGAGGACATTAACGGCAACGGATTTCTTGACCGGGCCAACTCTTATTTTCGATTTTCGTTCTCATTGGCGGATGATCATCCCGATACAGCTTTCATTGTCGGTGGAAATCCTAATAATCCTCCTGAGCGCGGCGGCCCGTGGAAACTATATCGAATTCCGTTTATTACATCAGATCCGAGTCCGAAATTTCGTGTGGGCTTACCAAGCGCCACACAAATAGAATTTGCCCGAATCTGGATTGACAGCCTCGGCGATACCGGCGGGTTTGCGCGCACTACTATCGCGGAAATAAACCTGGTTGGCAGTGAGTGGAAGGAGCTTGGTACAGCAGATAATGAGTTCGATCCAGCGGGCATTATACCCGGGGACACGACAGTCACAGTTGCGCAAATTAATACTCATGAAAACGCCGCCTATGCTGCAACTTTGGATCAGATTGGCGTGCAGGGCGAGCAGGACAGGGTTACGGGCGTCCGGGCACGGGAACAAGCGCTTGTTCTAGTAGCCAATTCCCTCAAACCAGGCCAGTCCGGGCTTGCTCAAAAAAGCTTGTTTCGGGGAGAAAACTATATTCGCTACGATCGAATTAAAATGTTTGTTCATGGGGACACAACCTTCATGGCCATGTCCCACATACCTGCATCTTCAGATACAGCAAGTAGCAGCAGTTTGGAATACTTCATCAGGTTTGGCGCCGATGCAAGTAACTATTATGAATACCGTTCGGGGATTTATAGCGGCTGGAATGACAAAAACCATATGGATGTAAGTATTCAGGATATTACAACATTAGATACGCTTTTTAACAACGGTACTGAATTTGACACCCTTAATACTGTTTTCGTCAAGTCTTTATCTCCGGATAATTCAAAATCCATTCGAAAAAAGGGAAATCCGTCATTTACCAATGTAAAAGTTCTCACTTTAGGATTAAAGAATTTACATCCAGACGTTCCGTTTACAGGTGAAATTTGGTTTAATGAGTTAAGACTCTCAGATGTTGAAAACGATAAAGGAATGGCGATGCGGGTAAGAGCTGATTTAAACATTGCTGATTTTATAACCATTAATAGCGAAGTGGAAAAAAAGGATGCTGATTTTCATAATGTTGCGACACGTTTTGGGACGGGTAATAATAGTTTAAGCAGTAACCTGAGCGCCCGTGTCAAACTGGATAAAATGCTGCCACAGTCATGGGGACTCGCCATGCCTTTGACGTTAAATTTTCGAAACAGCCATAGTACCCCAAAATATCTGCCCGGCCAGGATAAACGTGTCACCGACGATCTCCCGCAAAGTGAGCTTGACAAAGCCAGGACCAGTTCGAAGCAATCCGGTTTCAACTTTTCGTTCCGTAAAGTTACCAAATCCAAAAACTCTTTCATAAAACACACTGCCGATAATATTTCGTTTAGCTTCGGCAGAACCAAAAGCGATATCAAAAATCCGAGCCTGAGCTTTTCAAATCTACAAGCCTGGACGGGGAATCTCGACTATAAACTTACTTTTGGGAGAAACAATTTTTTCAAACCATTTGGATGGCTGCCTAACCTGCCTTTGATTGGTAAGGTAAAAGGTACAAAATTTTACTACACCCCGCAGAATGTATCCTTTAAGTTGAATGGGGCCAAAAGAAACCAGATGGCTCAAAACCGTGTACTGAACTCCGCGCAAGCTGCAGACACTACCGCGACCGAGACTTTCACAATCGATCGCACCGCTCGTGCAAACATGAAAATTTTTGAAAGTTTGAGTATAGATATCAGCCGCATTCATAAGGCCGATATGCGAGGAAAAACATTTTCCGATTTTATGAGTAACAAGTTTTCCGATATCAACATCAGCCAGAATTTTTCAGCACGATATAATCCAAGAATCTTTGATTGGCTGAACAATAATTTTACTTATTCTTCTAATTATACCTTTGCTCGTAATCTTCAGCAGCAGACCAGCGGTAGAAGTGCGAGAGTCAGCAGCAACAAGTCCGCGGACTTTACTTTTAAATGGAAGGATTTCGCTAGATCTGTCTTTGGAGTTGGCAAAAAAAAGACCAATACAGGCGGAAGAAGAGGCAGGCAGAAACCAAAATCACAGCCACTGCTTGTTTTTCAAGAGGAAGAAGAAGGTGCCCGGTTCAATCCCCTAAAACTATTCGGGAGTTTTCTTGCCAAATTTAAAGATATTAGATTTAATTACAGCGAACGTACAAACATCAGTCATTTGGGTTTGGTTCCAGGATCACCGAGTTTAGCTTTTCAATTTGGCTTATCCGACACAACAAACCTCAATTCTGTTTCAGGCCTGACAACCAACACAATAAGCTCAACGGATAATCAATCTTATACAGCGAGCTCGGGATTGGCTTTTGGGCGCGCAATTGATATCGCCTTAAAATTTCAACATAGTGAACAAAGCAATCAATCGACAATCATATCTGGAAATTCATCCAATAGCTGGGTTAAATTTAGAGAATTTGATTTGCCCTTTCCGGAATGGACAGTGAGAATCGGCGGTCTCTCTTCTTTACCGCTGTTTAAATCTTTGTTCAAAAGCGTAACATTTAGTCACAGTTTTTCAGGTCAAAGAGATATTACCTGGGATCAAACACCCGATAACGAAACCAGGAGGAGCTTCACGACCAATTTTCGGCCGCTTGGCAAACTCGACTTAAATTTTAAAAATGGTTTTACCGGAAATATTCAAATAAATAACTCAAAGACACTGAGTCAAACTCTCACGACGGGCGGAGAGAACCAGACGGAGAAGACAGATATCTCGGTTACTGCAAATTATTCCAAGCGTTCAGGGTTTCATATTCCAATCTGGCCATTTAACAAAAAAGAGCTGAAAAACTCGATAGATTTTTCTTTTACTTTTACTGCAAGTACTTCATCAAGGAAAAACAAAGCACCTGGAAAAAGTGATTTTGAGGAGCAAGACAGCACAACCCGTTGGTCGATTTCACCAAGGTTAACCTATTCATTTAGTACCCAGGTACGCGGCGGCGCTTTTCTCGAAATCGGCAAAACAGACAGTAAGCGAATTGGGAAAACCTCAATACAAGAATTTGGTTTGGACATCAATATTGCAATTAG
>SMXC01000097.1 GCA_004356825.1 Caldithrix sp. | reverse complement strand
CTTTAGCTCGGGAAGAGTTTATTTCTTGACGACAAGATAAAGACCAAACAAAACCAGTAGCAGCGGAAGGAAGGGACCTATCACCAGCAGGGGAGCAAACACGATTGCTAGAACGCCGGCCACTGCCACAAAAGGTAGAAGCATCATCATCAGCACGACTAAGAAGATAGCCCCGATTATTTGGAAAGGAATGCTTAAAACAAAAAGTCCTACCTTGAAGACGACGGCAAGCAGTTTGAAAAAAATTAGAAAAAAGGCAAACATTAATAAAATAATTGCCAGTTCCATTTTGTCACTCCTCAGGTTATTTTCATTCTTAACTTAATCTAAAGAGACGGTTTTAAATTTAAAATTGTTTCCTCAAGCAAAGATGCTTAATAATATTTTGAGCCCGGTATCTTAAGTTCGAATGTGCTTTTCCAACAAATCCTCGGTAGAGCTAATATCTGCTGCCGGCAGCTTCCAATCACCAGCCGCAATTGTTTCTTCTATTTGACCTGGCCGTCGTGCGCCAACGATAACCGAAGTGATTTCAGGTCGTCGTAGCGCCCAGGCAATCGCGACATTGGCAACTGACTTCCCATGTTTTCGGGCGAGTTTTTTCAGCGACTCAACAAACGCCAAATTTGAGGCCAATTGTGGTTCTTGAAAGCGTTTGTCGACATCAGGCCGGTGATCATCTTCCGGCAGACTTTGCACCCATTTCGCTGTAAACTTGTCTGTTAAAATGCCCTTTTGTAAAGGACTGTAAGGAATGGCGCCAATGTTATTTTTAGCGCAATAGGGTAGGAGATGGTTTTCAATTCTGCGCTCGAGCATGCTGTAAGGAGGTTGAACCGAAGCTACCGCATGAATCTTTTCAATCCGTTTGATTTGGTTGACATTAAAATTACAGACAGCGGCATATCTAATTGTTCCTTCTTTGACCAAATCGGCTATTGTACTCCAGGCTTCCTCAATATCGTTCTTCGGATCTGGCCAGTGAATTTGATAAAGATCAATCACATTTACCTGCAGCCGTTTCAGACTGCCTTCCACTTCGGCGCGCACACTTTCCCGTTTCAGTCTGCCGGAAATATTTTTTCCGTCGTGCCAGACTAAGCCGCATTTGGTGGCAATCACCGGCCGGTGCCTCATCCCTTTAATCGCCTTCCCCACAACTGCTTCGGCGCGGCCAAGTCCATAAACCGGGGCAGTGTCAATCCAATTGATGCCCAAATCCAGGGCTCTGTGAATGGTCGCGAGCGATTCTTTTTCATCCTGTGCTCCCCAGCCGTACTTCCAACCGCCGCCGCCAATGGCCCAGGTGCCAAGACCGATTGAAGTCAGGTGTAAATCAGTTGTGCCTAATTTTCTTGTCTGCATGCTTAAATATCTTAAATAATCAAACCTCTGTCAAGAGAAAACTGAGCATATGCTCTTGATTAAATTCAGAATATTGAATATCATGGTAATTATGATCGAAACCAGCGTCATTATTCCTACCTTTAATCGACTATCGTTTTTAAAAGAAGCGGTCGAGTCAGTCCTAAGCCAGACATATCAGGACTTCGAACTGATTCTGGTCGACGATGGCTCTACCGATGGCACCAAAGAATTTGCCGCCAGACGAAGTGATCAGCTAAAGTATATCTACCAGGAAAATTTCGGCCCAAGCGCTGCCCGCAACCGCGGGATTAAAGAATCCGAGGGCGAATACATCACCTTTTTAGATTCCGATGATTTGTGGCTCGAAAATAAACTCCAGGTTGAAATCGATTTTATGAAATCAAACCTGGACGCCATGGTTTGCTACTCGGACGAAATCTGGATTCGCAGAGGTGTGCGTGTGAATCCAAAAAATAAGCACAGAAAATATTCAGGTTGGATTTTTGAACAGTGTTTGCTTCTTTGTATCGTCAGTCCGTCGTCCGTTTTAATGCGCAGAGAATTTTTTGAATCAGTCGGCTATTTCGATGAAACGCTTCCCGCGTGTGAGGATTACGACTTGTGGCTCAGAGCCTCCCTGGAATTCCCTTTTTATTATATTCCCAAGAAACTGATCATGAAAAGAGGAGGACATGAAGATCAATTGTCAATACAATGGGGGCTCGATCGCTACCGGGTGCGGGCGCTGCTCAAATTACTGAAAAACAGTGAGCTGGATAAAAGACAGTACGAATGGGTCGTGGAGAAAGTGATTGAAAAAGCGGCTATCCTTGAACAGGGATTTCGCAAGCGGGAAAATTTGCCCGAGGCTGAGTTTTATAAAAAATTAACGGTAGAAGTCGCCAAGAATGTTGTTCAAAATCAAGATATTAGAGGCGAGCGATGAGCGGGAAGCGAATCTTTCTTGCCGCGCTCCTCACTTCTCGCCCTTCGCTCTTCAATCACTACTTGAGCCTTTCAAAAATATGAAATCCTAAAGCCGTTTTTACAACCTCACTTGTTTCATTCTTTTTTAATTTCAAAACGGCTTGTTCTAATTCAGGCTGCAGATCCCCTTTTTTAAAATAACCAAAATCTCCGCCCAGTGCGGCGGTGTTTTTATCAATAGAGTGATTCAAGGCCAGTTCAGCGAAGTTTTTGCCTTGTTTTAAATGCTGCAGAATTTCTCCAGCTTCTTCCTGCGTTTTGACCAGAATGTGCCGCATTCTAAAGTAATCAGGATCGAGGGCTTTTTCCAAATCCTTTATAAAATCCGGATTGATTTTGAGACCAAATCGTTCGGCGGCTTTAGCGTGTTGCATCGCCAGTGCATAGTCATAAATGTCGTAATATGAAAAGGATAGATTGTTGTGTGCCGTCCCGTGACTTGGTACGATTTTCAGGACTTTTTTGAAATTCTCAATTGCTTTATGAATATTCCCGTTGCTCAAATGGCTTAAGCCTAAATTGTTAAAGGTGTCAATATTTAAGCTGTCCAGCTTTTCTGCTTTTGCAAGCACCTCGAGACTTTCTTGATACATGTTTTTAGATCTGAGGACGATGCCAAGGTTGTTCATGGCGTCGATGAAGTTGGGAGCCAGCTCCAAAGCTTTCTTTAGCTGCACTTCCGCTTCGTCAAACATGCTTTTTGCGCCGTAAGCGAGGCCTAAATTGTTGTAGGCCCGGGCGTGGTCCGGGTTCAATTTTAAGGCTGTCTCTGCTTCTTTAATGGCGAAATCCTGAAGCCCCACAGAATAATATGCAAATGCCAGGTTGTTGTGCGCTTCCGTGTAGGTAGAATCATATTTTATTGCCAGCCGGTACTCGTTTATCGCTTCAGCATAATTCCGGTTGGCGAGCAAAGCTGCACCTAAATTGTTATGGGCCAGGGCGCTCTCGGGCTCGAGGGTGAGCGCTTTTTTGTAGACAGGTATGGCGTAATCAAGGATGCGGTTTGCATAATAAATGTAGCCCAAATTGATATAAGCTTTAACGAAGGTGGTGTCGAGTTTTATGGCGTTTTGAAACTCCTGAATCGCTTCATTGATTTTGCCTTCTTGAAAGAATTTCATCCCTTTTGTATTGATCTGGTCGGCGGTTTGTGCCAGGCCGGGGCTGGCGAATTTTAAAAGGATAATCAATGCATAAAACAAGTTTTTCATCTACATCTCCTGAGCTAAAAGTGTATCACTTAAGTGTTGAATTTTCGAGTTGAAACATAGGACGATTCAAGGTAAGAAGCAAGCGAATTTATCATAGTTTAGAAAAGAAAAGGAGTTCTATGCCTAACCTCTTAGTAGATATTATTGCTTGCTTTTTGCTGCAATTCCATTTACATTGAGAGCAATTTATTTACCCGGATCTTTCTGAGGATTCTATGAAAATTGTTTACATTGATGGCCTTCGGCTTAAGCAGGGTGTGATTGCCGGCGCCAGACGTGTGATTTTAATGCAGGATCATCTCAACAAGATAAATGTCTTTCCCGTAGCGGACAACGATACCGGAACCAACATGGCTCTGACCATGCAGAGTATCGCCGAGGGCGCGATCAGCTGCCGGGAGGAGAGCATTTCCGGAATGAGCAAATGCCTGGCAGATGCGGCCTTGATGGGAGCCCGGGGCAACTCAGGAGCGATTTTGGCGCAGTTCTTCCAGGGACTGGCCGAGAGTTTTGAGGGAAAATTCAAAGCAACGTTGAGCCATTTTGGTGAAGCCGTTGAAACGGCGAGACGCGGTGCTTATGAGGCTATCACAGAACCCAAAGAGGGAACCATTCTCACGGTCATTCACGATTGGGCAAAAAAAGTAAAAAGACACAGCCAATTGTCTGAGGACTTCAAAGATCTGTTCCACAAAGGGTTGAAGGAGGCCCAACGCTCACTTAAAGATACTCCCAAAAAACTTAAGCTGCTGGCAAAAGCCGGGGTGGTTGATGCCGGTGCACAGGGATTTGTACACATGCTCGAAGGCGTCCACCATTTTATGCTGTCAGGCAAGATTGAAAAAGCAGTAGGTATTGGCGGCCATAACACACGCCGCGCACAAGTTGAAAATGCGCCCGGAGATATTGCCTTCCAATTCTGTACAGAGTGCCTGGTTGACGGAAGGTCAATCGACCGCAACAAACTCCGCAGTGATTTAATCGCGTTGGGAAACTCCCTGATTGTGGCCGGGTCTTCTGAAAAAGTTCGCATCCACGTTCACACAAATAATCCCGAAGCCGTTTTCACCACTGCTGGAAACTATGGCAGCGTGAGCAAACGAAAATTTGACGACATGCGAGAGCAACACAAGGAGGCTTACGGAGGAAAAAAGGAGCCGAAGATTGCTCTGGTGACTGATTCATCCTGCGATTTGCCAACCGAGTTTATTATTCGCCACAATATTCAAATGGTCCCGGTTCAGGTTTCGTTTGGCACCGAAAGCTACATTGATAAAATAACCATTACGCCCAAAGAGTTCTATCGCATCTTGCAAGAGTCTGAACATAGCCCTAAAACTTCCCAACCCACGCCGGGTGATTTTATAAATACATACAAAGAATTATGGGGACACTATGACTCCGCGGTCTCGGTACATTTGGCAGCAGCTGTAAGCGGGACTTTTCAGGCGGCGCAAACGGCGGTAAAGTCAGAGGCAAATGGCAAAATTTTCTTGATTGACAGCTGCAACGCGACTGTCGGTTTGGGACTCATTGTTGCTGAAACGGCCAAGGCAATAGAAGAAGGGTACGGAATAGAAGAGGTGGTAAAGCGGGCGGAATGGGCGACAAAAAACGTTCGGCTTTATTTAAGTTTTGCGACGGTAAAATATTTGATTCGTGGCGGGAGATTGAGTAAGTCCAGGGGATTCCTGGCCCGTGTGTTAAACTTAAAGCCAATCTTAACACTGAACGCCGAGGGCAAAGTTCAAACACTTACAAAGACTTTTGGCGGCACTGCTGCTTTAGATAAAATGCTTCAACTAGTTTGCCGTGAAGCGGCAGGAAAAAAGAATTTGAGATTCGGCGTGGCACACGCAAACGCGCTGGAAAAAGCCAGATACCTTGTTAAACAGATCTCCAGGCAGTTTGAAATTAAAAAGAAAGAGATCATGATTGTGAGCGTTTCTCCTGCTTTGGGTGCTCATGCCGGTCCAGGTGCTACAGGAGTTGCATTTTTAGGAGAGTAGGATGTTTTCATTAGTATTGATTATATTGTTTGCTTATCTCGTCGGCTCTTTCCCGACCAGTATCGTCGTCGGCAGAATGACCCGACGAATTGACATCAGGGAGCATGGTAGCAAGAACGCCGGAGGCACGAATGCTTTTCGGGTCCTGGGTTGGAAGGCGGGACTCTTTGTTGCAGTGGTAGATATTTTAAAAGGTGTTCTGGCGACGCTATTGGTGGCCAAAATTCGTGTCGATTCATTAACCTTGAATTATGAACTTGTGCAAATTATCGCAGGTACCTCCGCAGTTATTGGTCATGTCTGGACAGTATTGGCTAAATTCAAAGGTGGTAAAGGTGTTGCTACCGGTGCCGGAATGATCGTCGCGCTTTTCCCCTGGGCTTCATTAATTTGCTTTATTATATTCGCGGCGCTGGTTTTGATAACCCGCTATGTTTCACTTGGGTCGATTATCGCGACCTCATCCCTGCCTTTTATTTTGCTTACATTTGACCGCATATTCGGTAAATCTGTTTCAAACTCACTTTTGACGTTGAGCATCTTGATCAGCGGCTTGATCCTTTTTACCCATCGTTCCAATATCCGCCGGTTGTTCAACGGTACAGAGAATCGCTTTGAAAAACTACAATTCAGAAAAAAGCTTTGATGGGATTTTAAAAGACCAAAAAGTGCAATGGGTAAACAAGAAAGAGAAATCAATGCGCTCATCACACTTCTGGGTGATGATGATCTGAAAGTAAAGAATATTGCGCAGAAAAAGTTACTGGAACTTGGCGAGCCGGCGCAACAAACTTTAAGACAAGTTGCCTTTAGCGATTCCGACGGCAGAACCCGGATTGCGGCGCAAGCCTTGCTTGAGGGTTTCCGGTTGGAGCGACTGGCGCAGGATTTCAACAAAATTAACCGCGTGTCGAATTTCGATCTTGAAAGTGCATGTTTCATTTTAGCCAAAATCGAGTACCCTGAATTAGATATTCAGCAGTATGTAAATAAAATCGATCAATTGGCGCTCGAAACTGAACGCAGGCTTTATGGTATCCAGGGAGAGAGAGATAAAGTGGAGGTGATCAACCATTTCCTTTTTGATGAAAAGGGATTTCATGGCAATGAAAAGTCCTACTACGAACCGGAGAATAGTTACATCAACAAAGTCCTGGACCGTCAGACAGGCATCCCGATCAGTTTGTCGGCCATTTATCTTTTTCTAGCCGGGCGGTTAAATCTCCCTGTTTGCGGCGTCGGTTTTCCCGGGCATTTCCTGCTCAAATATCGCAGTAATTCAAGACCGTTTTTTATTGATGCATTTAACAGCGGACAAATTTTATCTCAGCAGGAATGCGAACACTTTTTAAGAAAAAGGGGTTATGCTTTTCATCCATATTATCTAAATACATCTGAATCACGAGATATTCTGGCTCGCATGATCAAAAACCTGGTGCTCATCTATCTGCAAAAAAACCAGCAGAATAAAATCAATACTTTAGTAAAATTTTTTAGCGAATTCGTAATTAATGAGAGGGAGACGAAAATTTGAACTGTCCTGATTGTCAAACGAAATTACCCGAGGCCGCCAAGTTCTGCAGTGAATGCGGCTCAAACCTAAAGTCCTCCAAATGTACAAAATGCGACCAACCTTTAAAACCGGATGCGCGTTTCTGCCACAATTGTGGTCAATCTGTTAAAACTGCAACCGCCCAATCCTTGGCTGCAGGACAATCAACCGAAGTTAAACAAAACTGGTTAAATTCATTCGGCACTTTTTTGTTCATTCCGGTATTTGCCGGAATTATCGTACTGCTATTTTGGGTGAACAAAGACCCGGAACCTCTTGAGGCCTCGAATGGCACTGGTCAGGAACAATCCGCACCTGACATGGCGATGATGGGGCAGGTGCATAAGACATTGGAACGTTTAAAGAAAAACCTCGACTCGAATCTGAATGATGTGGTCTCAATGGATAGTTTGGCGATTATGTACACCATTGCCGGAAGTTATGAAAAAGCCCTTACCTATTATGAAATGCATTTGGAAATCGAACCTGACAATAAAGATTTAAAAATCGCGCTGGGATTAACCTACAATAATTTACAAAGGAGTGAAGACGCAGTTACGATTATCCAGGAAGTTTTAGTTGAGGAACCTGCCAATGCATTCGCCCTGCATTATCTGGCTGAGATTCAAACTTCTCTACATAATCACGAAGAAGCGGAAAAGTTCTGGCAGAAAATAATCGCCGCTTACCCCAACACCGAAATGGCCAAAGTTGCCGAGCAACGTATTCATGAAACTATGCATGAAGAGGAAGAATAATTAAAATGTAAAATTAGGGATTAAGAGTCATTAATATATCGTTGCGGAAGTGGCCACACTTCCGGGTTCACCAGAACCCTGGCGGGTTCTGCTACTAATCTGAGAGGAGAACGAAATGCCAAAGATTGAATTTCAAGAAGCCGGAGTCACCGTTGAAGGAGAGGCCGGGGATGACCTCAGAAAGATTGCCCATAAAAACGGCGTCTCGGTTCACGGGGGTGTCAATAAATATATCAACTGCCGTGGCTTTGGGCTATGCGGCTCCGACCGCATCCTCGTTGACCCAAAAGATTGCGTGACGCCTCTTACCTGGAAAGAAAAACTTCATTTGGGTGAAAAATCAAAAATGCGGCTGGCCTGCCAGGCAAAACTGGTTTCGGATGCAAAAATCAGCATTGCCCCGGCTCTGGAGTATGGTGAAGAGATGAAAGGGAATCTGCAATTCGGTGCGGCGGCTCTTTTCTTTGGCGGGTTGACTCTCTTTTTTGTGGTCTTTATGTTGTTTGAGTTGGTCGGAAAACCGCTGTTTTAAAAAGTTTCGTCTTTTGAGTTTCAAATCTCTATTGGGTTTTCTGTCTATTTTTTCTTTTGGGTACCTTTGTCTGAAGTATCCTCGTTCGATTGAAATCCAATTGCCTGTTGGACATCCGGTTGAGCTCCGTGTATAATAATATCTCCAAATTGTTTTTCATACTTCATGATATTCTCTTCAAGCGCTTTATGAAACGATTTAGCATGCTGGGGCGTCATAATAATTCTGGCGTAGACTTTTGCTTTTGGTGTGCCCGGCAGCATGCGCGTAAAGTCGAGCACGAACTCAGCGGGTGAATGAGAAATCAGGGCTAGGTTTGAATAAATGCCCTCGGCTTCTTTTTCCCCTATTTCTACATTTATTTGCTGGCCTGGATTGTTTTGATTCATCGGTTCTTCCTTTCATTTTAAATTCATAATAATGAATATTTGCTTAAGAATCAAACCAAAAGTAAGTAATTGACAATTGGTTGAAGATGATTTATATTAAAATGACTGTTTTAATTTCATTCCGGGATTGGCTTTTCTATGCTTAAGAAATCGCTTTTTCTGATCGATGGTTCTGCTATTGCCTACCGATCCTATTTTGCCTTTATAAAAAACCCGTTGACCAATTCGCGGGGAGAAAACACCAGCGCCATATTTGGTTTTTTGCGTTTTCTGTTCATGATTTTTGATAACGAGAAACCGGATTACCTGGCGGTTATTTTTGATCCAAAAGGGCCGACATTTCGGCACCAACAATATAAAGAATACAAAGCAACGCGCCAGAAGATGCCCGACGATATGCGGTCACAGGTTCCACACATCCACGAATTCTTGAAAGCGCTGAATATTCCCACCCTCGAAGTTGAAGGATTTGAAGCGGACGATGTAATCGGTACCCTGGCAAAAACCGCGCAAAAAAAAGGATTCGAATCTTATATGGTGACGGGCGACAAGGATTTTATGCAGCTTGTTGACAGCGGAATCAAGATGTATAATCCGAAACGAGCGGGCGAGGAAGTCGAAATCCTCGATGAGGCAGGCGTCGAGAGCAAAGTGGGGTTGCCGCCCGCTAAAATCATCGATTACCTGGCTTTAATGGGGGATACTTCCGATAACATTCCCGGCGTCCCGGGAATAGGACCGAAGACGGCTGTTGACCTGGTTCGGGAATTCGGCAGTGTAGAAAGCGTTCTTGAAAATGCAGAAAAGGTTAGCCGACCGAAAATCCGCCAAAACCTGCAGGCCCACCGCGAAGTTGCTTTACTTTCCAAGAGCCTTGTGACCATCGATACTGATGTGCCACTTGATGTTGAACTGGAATCGTTTAAGTGTCGTGAGCCCGATCATGAACTCGTGGTGAAACTGATCAAAGAGTTTGAATTTACCAGTTTGCTGGAAAGATTTAACCCGCAAAACAAAACGAGCGAAATAGAATATAAAATTGTTAGTTCCTCAGAGCAGTTGGAAGAAGTTGTCACATCTTTAAAGAAGGCCAAGTTTTTTGTCATCGATTTGGAAACCACCGAGCGAGATCCGATGCGGGCCGAAATTGTCGGGATCGCGTTATCTTGGGAACCCGGCCGAGCTTTCTATATTCCGGTTCAAGTGGAGAAAAATAAACAACAGAATTCCCGAACTATCAAAAGGGAAATGTTTCTCAAAGGCGAGGGCGATCTCTTTGCCTTGAATCTGACCGAATTTTTAAAGCCGGTTTTGGAAGACACGAGAATTAAAAAATCCGCCCACAATATAAAATATGATATGCTGGTTTTATCACGTCACGGCATTGAAATGGACGGCGTTTCTTTTGATACAATGGTAGGGTCTTTTCTTCTTTACCCGAACTTACGGCAGCACAATTTAGATGCTCTGGCTTTAGAGCACCTGGGTTTTGTCAAAATTTCGACCTCTGATTTGATCGGCAAAGGGAAAAAGAAAATCAGTTTCGCCGAAGTCCCCATAAAAGACATTGCGAAATATGCCTGCGAAGATGCAGATATTACATTTCGATTACATCAAATATTTGAACCTAAATTAACCAAAGGTAAACTGCTCGAGTTATTTCAGGACGTCGAGATGCCACTGATATATGTTTTAAAAGATGTTGAACAAACCGGTGTTTCGCTCGACTTGAATTTCCTTAGTGAAATGTCCCGGACCATGCAAAATAAACTGGGTGAATTAGTCGAGACTATATATAAGGAGGCAGGAGGGGAGTTTAACATAAATTCAACTCAGCAGCTCGGCCACATCCTTTTTGAAAAACTGCAGCTTCCCAAAAAAAAGCGAACTAAAACGGGATATTCCACTGATGTAAAGGTTTTAGAGGATTTGGCCAAGATTCATGAATTACCGAGAACTCTGATTGAATACCGGGAATTAACCAAATTAAAATCCACTTATGTGGACGCATTGCCGAGTTTGGTTAATCCCGAAACCGGTCGCCTTCATACTTCTTACAATCAAACAATCGCAGCGACCGGACGTTTGTCTTCAAGTGATCCCAATTTACAAAACATCCCGATTCGTACCGAGTTGGGGAGAGAGATTCGCCGTGCATTTATTCCAGCTGATTCGGACTACGTAATCCTCGATGCGGACTATTCGCAAGTTGAGCTGCGAGTGATGGCACATCTGTCCAAAGATCCGGTTCTGTTGGAGGCGTTTAATAATAACGAAGATATTCACGCTAAGACCGCTTCCCTGGTTTTTCAGGTGGCGCCGGAAGATTTGACCCAGGAACACCGTCGCAAAGCCAAGGAGGTTAATTTCGGCATCATGTATGGCATGGGCGTGTTTGGTTTAGCCACGCGGTTAAATATTTCAAATGAAGAGGCGCGGGAATTCATTGCTAATTATTTTACTCTTTACGCCAAAGTGAAAGAGTATATAGACGCCATGCATGCTCAGGTTGAGGAGAAAGGCTTTGTTACGACTCTTTTGAACCGCACGCGCTATTTGCCGGAAATAAGAAGCAAGAATCACAATATTAGAGAATTTGCAAAACGCACCGCAGTCAATACACCAATCCAGGGCACTGCCGCCGAATTGATCAAAGTGGCGATGATCAATATCTGGAAGAAGTTAAAAGAGAAAAATCTTAAAACAAAAATGATTATGCAGGTGCATGATGAGTTGGTATTTGAGGCGCCGAAAGCGGAAGTCGAAGAAGTCAAAGTGTTAGTTAAACACGAGATGGAGAATGCTCTTGCACTCGATGTCCCAATTAAAGCGGATGTAGGTGTGGGACCTAATTGGCTGGAAGCAAAATAATGTTCGAGTTATGACGAGGCTTTATTTTTATTAAGATTAAGCCAATTTGGTCTTGACCTTTCTTCCATTTTTTTTAGATTAGTAAATTGATCAGACTGGTTTGAATTGTCTTCCCTGATTCATTTAATTGACTGAGAATTGAAGTCGATCAAAGTACCTAAACGACGATATTTTGTAACTCAAATCTTGAAAGGTAAGTTATGTGGAATACAGTTAAAGCCTACGCACTTCTTTGGAACGCGAAGAAACGCAAAGGTATCATAAAAGTAGTACTCGAAGATGGTAGTGATCACAAGATTGTCGTTAAATCAGCGAGCGAGCTAAATACTTTAGGCAACATTCTCCGTCATGAGCAACCGGTTCATTACAATAAGCACAACGGTTCGTTAGCCTCAGCGTGGGAATTAATCAAGGATGAAGTGATTAAGTGAAGCGAATCATTTCAAGAATTGCGACATGTCTTCAGAGCTTTTAAGCATCTAATCCTGACAGATTCTTGCCAGATCCGATTCGAAATGACTAATTGACTGATAACGTTCCCGCGGATTTTTGGAAAGTGATTTAATCAAAATCTCGTCTAATCTTCCCGATATTTCCGACCGATGAGAAGAAGCGCGAACCGGATCATCCGCTAGAATTTGTATCCTAACATCTGCCGCGGTTTTCGCCTGAAATGGGTGCTTGCCGGTTAAACTTTCATACAACATAATTCCAAGTAGGAAATTGTCGCAACTTTGAGTTATTTTTAATCCTTGAATCTGCTCAGGCGTTGCATAAGATTGAAAACTTAAATCGTTGTTCCAAACTTTATCTGTATGCCGTACTTGCAGAAGGCCGCCGTCGACTATCTTTAAATCGTTTTGATTGACAATCCAGATATTGTTAGGCTTTAGATTCTTATGCCATAGATGATTTTGATGGAAACGAGATAACGTTTTACATAAACGAATAAATAACGCTAAGGTTTTTTTTATATCTTGCAATGGGCCGGCAAGGATTTTATCGTTTAAACTCAGGCCATCAATATATTCCCGTACCAAGAATAAAACATCTCGATCCTCACCAGCATCGTAAATGATGCTGACGTCAGGGTGGTCTATTTGATTTAACTTTCTGATTTCTTCATAAAACTGTTTTTTAAGCGGAGTGAACTCCTTAAACGCTGCGAAAGCCTTTGCTTTATATGCTTTAATAATTACCTGGCGATCTAACTCTTCATCATAACCACGATAAGTTGAGTACAGCTGGTTTTCTTTCAAAATGTTGGAAATTTTATACTTGCCGATTTGATGTTTGGACATCGGCGATTTTTTCTCATTATCAGTTGGATTTGGTTTTATAGTATCACCGGGTGCTATTACTTCATTGTCGTATATTACCTCGAAAATTGACTGCTTTTGACAAAGATGATTTAAGCGATATTGACCCAGGCGATTGAATTCGAAACTGTTTTGGCTGGCTGCAATTGCATCAGTAACAAGTAAAATGTTCGTGTCCCAATGGTCATTATTTGGATTAATCCTGTCAATCCTATCTTTTAGAATAACATTATGCACTTTGATTGCTTTTCTGATTTCTTTTAATCCGTGGTTACTTAAATCCATCAGAGGAACCGGACTGCGGTGGAGGGTTGCCCGCATTTGGATAATTTCCGGTTCTTCGACTACGCTATTGTACCTTTCAAGTTTGTTCATGATGTCGGCTGCTTTCTTAAGCATTTTTTCGGGCTTGGCTGTTATTGCGATTAGACCGTCCTCTATTTTGCACAAGAGAGTGTCCTCTAAAAAGGCTAATTCCCCGGAGAGTAAATTTATGAAAGTTGAACAGGACCGTCTTGATTTTTCGGAGTTGCTATTGAAGTTGACAATTTCAAAAATAGCGATCGTATTGAGTTGGCTGAAAAATAGTTCATCTTGCTCGCTTAGTGAACCGGTCTCGTCAGGGGAATCGTGTAAATTTTCAATTTGGCTTGAGATGCCTAAAGCTGCTCTGTCAATTTTTATTATGAAATCGTTTACAATATTAAACCCACGATCAATTTCGGTGATGATTTCGTTTCCATTGCTTCCCGCGAGCTGATCGAGCGCATCTTCTGAAACCAAAGACTCATATTCGTCTTGCTGAGAGTTCGCCTGGTTGGATTCTTTTTGCGAGTCGGGTAAAAATAGGTTCTTTAAATCAAGGTAAAGTTCAATTTCCTTAATTCGATTAATGGGGTTTTTAATATTTCTGAATTTCAAGCAAATCTGAATGTCCGCAGCCGTGGGATAAAAACTCTGCCCATTTTCCTCTGTCCTGGCTTTCTTTTCTAACAGCGTTTTACAGACGGCCTCCAGGTAAAGTTGGTTATGGTCAGAACTCAGGTGCAATTCCTTAAGGATCCGGATAGCAATATCGTAGTTTTCAGTCTGCCAGGCTCCTTTTACAAAAAAGGCGAGTACCTCGGGCCTTTCCGGATTCTCAAGCAGAACATCCCGAATTTCTGCATGGGCGCCGTTAGCACTGGATTGCCGGAAAATTCTTTCAAGTGCTATACTAATTTGGTCTTTGGAAGGAGGTTCATATTTTAGGGATTGTAGAAAGACTTTTAGCGCGGGTGAGCGTGTGACGTTTTCTTTTAGAAATAGAGTGGCAAGTGTAAGGCAGAGGGATTTATCGCCTTTCTGT
>SMXC01000096.1 GCA_004356825.1 Caldithrix sp. | reverse complement strand
TTTACTTGCGTCACCATAGATTCTTTTGGAAATTTTCGAAAGCCAATCATTCAGGCGAACAGTATAATTTTCAGTGCTTTCGAATAAATCAGGTATTGCCAATCTCTGGCCCGGGTAAATTTTATTCGGGTCGGCAACGATCTCCCGGTTTGCTGCAAAAACATCTTTATACCTCATCGCGTCACCAAAGTACCTTTGCGCTATTTTAGAGAGCGAGTCGCCCGGACGAACAGTATAGTATTTTTTCTCTCTGTCAGCTGGCGGGATACGCAGCTCCTGTCCTGGATAAATCACGTCGGGGTTCTTTATAACATCCCTGTTTGCTGCGACAAGTTTGGAGTAGCGCATAGCACTTCCATAAAATTTTTCTGCGATTTTGGAAAGCCAATCACCTGAACGGACAATATATCGTTGTCCGTCAACTTTTATCGTATGGGTTGATGAAACAATTACCACAGGTTTTTTGGGTTCAGGCAAGCGAGTTTGCGGCAGCTTCAAATTTTTAACATTTGATTTGTTCTTAACTTCAACCGCTTCAGCAAAAAGAAGAGCCGGCTCCGGAGCACCAATTTTTGTCCCGGGCAGAACCTCAACCAGGGTATGGTTTTCATGACCGGTGAGAACATTAACTTCAACACTGTTTTGCCCAAGATGATAATGGGCGGGCAAATATTTATTTTTAACATTAATTATCCATTTGCCTTGAGGCAAATGGGTAAATGTAAAACGCCCCGATTCATCTGTACGACGGCGTTTCGTTTCAGAGCCGTTACTAAGCTCAACCAGAGCGCCCGCTAACCCAATTCCTTCCATTAATACTTTTTCTTCGCCGGCAATCGCGGAATCATTGTCTTCGATTGAAGCGTATAAACGTTGCTGCTTTTTTCCAAAGGGAAAAATATTGATCTGACCCGTAAGGGTTGCAAATCCCGTAAGTGCAACCGAAATGACTGTTTCCACACCGTCGAGGATATCGATGGCGCGCGGATTTTTTTCAACAGTGGTTTTATCACCGGGGAGGCTTGTCTTGTTCACTGTAAAGGAATATTTACCCGGCTTTAAAGAATCGAAAATAAAATTACCTCGCCGATCACTTACCGCGATCGCCTCATTAATTCTGAGGATGGCATGGGGAACACCTTTATTGGTTTCCCGATCAAAAACACGTCCTTTGACCAGACCGCCTAGAACATGACTCTTTATGACAAGGCCCTCGCTCTCGCCAATGTGTGTTATCAACTTGACGGCCACGCGTTGATATAAATCAGATTCCGTTCCAGTCGAAATTCTTTCAACCACAATAACACTTCGAAACGTGCCCGCCAACTCCTCTGTGTCCGGGACTTTGACGGTATAATTGATCCCGATTGTCGCTCTTGGCCGAACAACGACTCCCGATGGCTTAAATGTAATCCACTCGGCGTTAGAGGCCTGAACTGATTCCGTCTCATCGCCTTCATTGGCGTCCATCTCAAAAAACGCCTGATAGTTAACCTGATAAACTTTTAGCTGCACTGGTTTTTCAGAGGTGTTTTTTACGAAAAACACGCCCTGGTAGGTCTCGCCTCGTTCGGCCTTTTTCTCATGAATTGAAGAATCAATAATTTTAATTTCGGCTGAAACCAAATTTAATGCCCGGAGAAAAATCAGCACGGCGGTGAGGAGAAAAATTTCCAAAGATTGTTTCTTCATAATTATAGCTCGGAAAATTTGCACAAAAGTTTAATTGCAATTAATATACCAAAGTTAAAAATAGGCAACGGTGTCAAAGGGAGGCCGCCCATTACAGGCTAAAGAGAAGCAAAAAGTAGATTATAAGGGTGAGAAAATGACTAATCATCGAACAGTGTTCTCAGCTTGAACACTGGTTGAATAACATTTTTGAAATTTCGAAATTACATTTTCGAAGTTTCTGCGCCTAAACTCTCTCGCTCAACCATGGTTACCTCGAAGACATTTCGAAGCATTTTTTCATAAGCCGAACTCATTTCAACCCCACGACGAGCCATGACAATCCTGGCTGTTTCGATGGCTTTTTCTAAATCGTGCTTCACAAAACCATCGCTGCCGCCCCAGGCGAAGGATGGAATATCTCTAGGCGGAAAGCCACCGCCGTAAATATTGCTCATGGCGCCGACGACAGTGCCGGTATTGAACATGGTGTTGATGCCGGATTTCGAGTGATCTCCCATAAAAAGACCGACGAACTTTGAGCGGCTATCGACAAATTCGCCGTCGATAAAAACTTTGACTGTGCCGTAATTGTTTTTCAGATCGCTGTTATTAGTGTCGGCGCCAAGGTTCACCCATTGACCCAGGTAGGAATGACCCAGAAAACCATCGTGCTGTTTATTGCCGAACGAATGAAATATAGTTTCTTGCACCTCTCCTCCTACTTTGCAGCACTCCCCGATCGATGTCCCCTCATATACCTTTGCACCGATCTTGATGGTTGAATTGTCGCCGACGAAAGCGGCACCCACAATTACGGCATTGGCCATAATAGTGACATTTTCACCGATATAGATCGGGCCATGTTCTGCATCTAAAATAGCGCCGGCTTTAACACTTGAACTTAAACCGATTCTAATATTTTCTCTATTTAACAGTATTGCGTGTTTTGAAACGCTCCCTAAAATTTCTCCACCCGCATTCAACGCGATAAAGTCAGACTCGATTTGTTTAGAATTATGATTGATCAAGTCCCACGGGTAATTAATTAAGTTCGCCACGATTTCAGTCTTTTCCACATCTTTTAATTGTTTAAAATCGACAATATTGTGTTCCTTGGAGGTAAGCTGCGTACGGTTTTCCCGACCTAGAAAAGCAGCAACGACTGTCCCCTTGTGCGTACAAATCCACTCCTTCTCTTTATTTAAGTTGCTAAGAAATTCAGCATCAGCCAAAACTCGCCCGTTGATAAAAAGGCAAAATTCGCTGGATTCGGAAGACAACTCATTTATCTTGCTATTGGGATGACTCTCTTGAAAAACTTCTTCCAAATATCCCCTGCATAGCAAGTGGACTGAATTTTCTGCAAAGCGGCGAAGTATTTTTTCTTTTAATAAAAAAATACCACAGCGTAAATCAAAGACCGGCCGGGTCAGCGTCATCGGATAAAGTTGTGAAAAGTGATTGTCCTCAAAAATACAAATTGAAGTTAATCCAGGCATTTTAATTTTTCCTAAAAGCAAATCTTGCCTAAAATAGTTCGTTCCCTGGCACCGGTCGTGCTGGGCACATTACTCGGATTTCCACAAATTGTCTCATTTGCTAAAACGGCGAAAAGGATCGCCTCCTTAGCGGCGGATGGAATTCCATATTCATCGATTACCGTCACCGGGAAGGCTCCTGCGGCCGTACCCAGACCCGCCATTATATATCGGTTCCCGGTGCCGCCACCGCTGACAATCATTTCATCGGTTGCAACTTCAGGGGCCACAAACTTTTCCAGTGCAGCCATGATAGAGCGAACGGTCAACTCACTTGCAGTGGTAATAATATCTTTTTTACTACAATACAGCCGCTCCGATTCAGCTAAAAACTTTTCACAGAAAGCAGCTCCAAACTCCTCTCGTCCCGTTGATTTGGGTGGTGGCTTTTCAAAATAAGGATGCTTTAAGGCAAAACTCAGCAATTGTTCAGAGATCCGGCCAGAGGACGCTATTTCGCCATTTTCATCGAATGAGCTTGAAAAGAGCCGGTTCATTAACAAATCAATCACCATGTTGCCGGGCCCAGTATCAAATGCAATAACGTCATTTAGAGAGCACTCCCTTGCCAGTATTGTAAAATTCGCAATGCCGCCGATGTTCAAAAGGGCACGATTCTTTTCTGCAGAACGAAATAGCGTAAAGTCGAGATGTGGCGCCATGGGAGCTCCCTGGCCTCCCAAAGCCATATCGGCGGGCCGGAAATCCGCCACCGTCAGAATGCCGGTCCTTTTGGCAATTACTGAGGGTTCAGCCAACTGTAGCGTTGACGTAATAGTGTAATTAAACGACCTCTCTGGCTTGGGGAGATGATGCACGGTTTGCCCATGAGAACCGATAAAATCAACTTCACCTGAGTTGACCCCGGCTTTATTCAGAAGGGCTTTAACCGCCTCAGCAAATATTTCGCCCAAAACAACGTTATATCGACAAATGTCGTCGACGGAACCCTTGCCAGGGGTCGAAATTTCCAGGAGTTTTTCTTTAAAGCCCTCTGGATAAGGGTGCGTGATAAAATGAATAAGTTCTACTTTGGCTTCTAAGCCAGTCTTTTTTATTCTCACTAAAGCGGTATCAACACCATCCAGGGAAGTTCCCGACATAAGACCAATTGACAGCTTTTCGCTCTTTTGCTGAATTTCCTGAATTGTTCTCATGCCCATTCACCGCGTTGCAGTTCGCCGTAAACGTCACCCAGAATATCCCAAACCTTCTGTGGATTCTCGCTGCGGTTATAGGACATGTAGGCATTTCCGTAATAACTCCAGGCTGCAAAATTGCGAACACCCTCCGCATGACTCACAGCAATCGCCTCTTTTAATTCCTCTTCCCGGCCGGCGGGAATCTTGTAGGCCTGAATCCAGATTTGTGCTTCCTTATTATATTGTTCACAAAGTTCATAAACATCACGCGAAAACCGGCCGACATATTCCTGCAAGCTTTCATTGAAAAAAACCCAATAGGGATCGGTACCAAAAATATCGAGACTGTCAATCGCCACAACTTTTGACCAATCGGAAAGGCCGATGCTATCTTCTTTAAAAGGCAAGAGACACACGGCGTTCTTCATGCCGAGATTTCTTGTTTGCTGACACAACTCTTGCAAAAATTCCACAACACACCCCTCACGAAACGCGATGATCTCTTCCCGCCGGGCTTCAAAGAGATTTCTTCCAAACTTGTTTTTGAATTTTAAACTGCAACTACCACATTTACAGTACCAGATATCATATCTGCCTTTCTCTTTTAAGTCGATGAAAAAGTGCGGCTCATCCCAAAACAGAACATCCGCGCCAATCTCTGCAGCATCTTCGATCCACTGGTACATAAATTCGCGAAATTTTTCGTTGTTAAAACAAATTGCCGGCGCGATCTCACCGTCAGGGAGAATTTGGCAGGCATCGATATTCTTTAATGCAAAACTGCTGTAGGTCTCGCCACCGAATACCCGGCCAACGCCCCAGGGGTCGAGGTAACATTCAAGGCCGGCATCCTTAGACATAGAAATCATTTCTCGCATGGTATCTTTATAAAACTGCTGGTCATTCTCCGAGAATGTGTGCACGATAACGTTGCAATTGTGAGTGATAATTTCTTCTAAATCGCTGATAAAATGGCGGGGATTGCGATTGCCGAAGTAGCTGACACCGGTTTTGATTTGATTGTTCATGAAGCAAATATACTTCTTGCGGAACAAAAAGACAAGCCGAAAATTTCAGATGGAAAGGATTTTTCTTAGCCTGAACGTAAGTATAGAGGTCACCATGACTTTAATAATATCTCCGGGAATGAAAACCGCAAAGCCAACCCAAACTGCTTTTGAGAACGCAATTGGCTGGGCGACAATGTACTTCAAATTCAAATAAAGCACGGTTACACCAGGAATAAAGATCACCAGTACTCCGATGGTGGTAACAAGGCAAATTTTTAGGAACGTTGGTGATTCAATAGAGCCGGGAAAGTTCCGGCCCCAGAGCAAGTAGCCAATTGTAAATGCCGCCAGCGGATAGCCCAATAGATAGCCGAAAGTAGGCTGAAAAATGTATCCCGGACCCCCGCCTTGAGAAAAGATCGGTGCCCCCAAAAGACCGACTGCTAAATAAATGAGCTGGCTCAAAGCACCAAATTTTGCTCCCAAAAGCGATCCGGAAAGAATGACAAACAAGGTCTGAAGAGTGATTGGGACATAGGGAATGGGAATTCTGATAAACGAACCGGCTGCAGTCAAGGCAGCGAAAAGGCTGGCTAGAATATAGAACTGCAGCCGTTTCGAGCTTTTGTCGGTTATGTTTGGTGCCAAAATTTAATTACTTAACCTGGTTAATTCATAAATTTCCATTTCAGGAAAAAAACTTCTATTTTGTCATGCCCGAGTCGTCGGGCATCCATTACCTGCACGAAGCTGTTGATTTGGTGTGGATTCCCGCCTTCGCGAGGACAAGCTTCGTGGGCATGACGACTTTTATGGTTTGTGAATTCCAAAACTATTCTGCCAAAGCCAGGAACTGTTGCCAAAACGTCTCTTCAGGTAAAGAGCCGGTAAGCGAAACGGGCTCTCTTTTAATTGGATGTTCAAAACTGAGTTTTCGTGCATGCAAATGAATACTGGCATCCGGATTAGGCTCAGCATAACCATACTTGATATCTCCTTTGATTGGACATCCCACCGCCGCAAATTGCGCCCTTATTTGGTGGGATCTCCCTGTTACCGGATGTACTTCTATTAAGCAATGGCTTTTTAAACTCCCTAAAACCTTATAAGATAATTCTGCCTGCTGAGCATCTGCTCGCGGCTTATCAAAGGCTTTCGTCTTATTTTTTGCCGGGTCTTTTTTCAACCAGTGGATTAATGTCCCCGCCATCTCGGCCGGGCTGCGTTTTGTGATAGCCCAATACGTTTTATGAACTTCTCTCCGCCGGAACACCTCATTCATTCTTGTTAACCCTTTGGATGTTTTTGCCAGCACGACTAAACCACTAACGGGTCTATCCAATCGGTGCAACACCCCGCAAAAAACATTTCCCGGCTTATCGTACTTTTCCTTCAAATACTGTTTAACAATCTCTGATAATGGGGTGTCGCCCGTGCTATCTCCCTGTACCAAAACTCCACTTTTTTTGTTGACAACTATTAAATGATTGTCTTCATATTCGACATGAAATTCGTTGGGTATGATCACTTAAGTGCTCTCATAGTTCTTTTCGAAAATTTATTAACCCACGATGACCGGCAAGGAAATTTCCTAATTATTGAACTCTGGCGACCAGGCCGGGTCTTCATCGGTCCTGCCACGCGCATCCAGACGATGGGCGCCGGTACCATCAATATTCATCACGAACAATCTAAAATTAACCATGTAGACAATCCGCAGTCCATCGGGTGAAATCGACGGATAGGTCTCCCCATCCGCGCTAGTTGTAATTCTGGTCAAATCAGTTCCATCCGGGTTTATGGTGAACAGATCTACATATTGCAGAGAGGTGCCCGGTACTGGCTGCAGTGCGCCAAAAATAAGCCGAGATCCTTCCTGGGACCAGGCCGTGCAAAAAAGCTGTGGACTGAAAAAAATCGATCTCTGCTTAGAACCATCCTGATTCATGATGTAAAGGCTCCCCTCGAATCGCTGGCTCCCATCTCGTTCGGATTGGAAACTAATCTCACTCCCACAGGTGACCAGTCGGGAGTGCCATCCTGAGCAGGATCAGTTGTTAATCGGATCTTATTGGAACCGTCGGTATTGATAACGTAAATGTCCCCATTACCATTCAGGTGTTGCTCAAAAGCGATTTTTATGCCGCTCGGTGACCATCGGGGGTGATGGCCATCCCGGGTGTTGGGGATAAGGAACTTGCCGGTGCCATCGGCATTGATAATGTAAAGCTCGGAATAACTTTGCGGCGTGCCATTATTATAATTAGCAGCATAAACTATTTGCCAACCATCGGGAGACCAATCCGGATGTCCTTTTCGGCCGCTGTCATTGCTTATTTGGACAATATTGGTTCCGTCCGGAAACATGGTAAAAATCTGCGGGTTGCCATTGACGATTGAGGTAAAGGCAATCAGTGAAGATGGGTCTTCGCCGTTTGAACCTGATTGTGTTGGGCTATTCTCTTTGCACGTCCAAATCAACAGAGGTACTCCTAAAATAATAATTTTAAAAAACCTCCGCATATTTATTCCTTTTTGATCCGTTAATTTAAGATTGGTTTCGGTTGGTTTCTTGTCCAAGTGCAAGCCAACCGCGGGGCAACACCGCAACCCAAAAATCCTTCTTGAATATCTCAAATTAAGAAACTGCGCGCACCACAAGCCCATTACTAACTATTTGACTTAGCGATTTCTGCGTTTTCCGCGCCCGGATTTTGACTGTCTCCTGTAGGGCGCTTCCAAGGCCGATTCACTCTTCACGGCAAGCCAAATGACCTGTCGCGCACCACGCGTAACATTTGCCCGAATCCGGCGTTCATCAACCTCGAAACCGGCTTTGCGCAAGCGTTTTGAGAATGCCGGGTCTTGTCCCGCCGACCAAACCGCAAGTACCCCACGGGGCCGTAAGGCAGAAAAGGCGATGAAAAGTCCCTCCATACTGTAAAGGCGATCGTTGTCTTTATGTGTCAAACCCGATGGCCCGTTATCGACGTCGAGAATAATGGCGTCGTATGCTTCCGGTTTTTCCAACAGGATCTCTCCAACGTCCATTTGACGCACGGAGACACGTCTGTCTTTTAACGGAGCGCCGGCCAATTCGGCCAGAGGTCCCCGGCTCCACTCGATCACGCCGGGTACCAGTTCCGCTACCACCACTTTGCTTGCCGGGCCGATTTCGTTTAGCGCACTTGCCAGGGTAAAGCCCATGCCAAGACCGCCAATTAGAACATTTGCCCGCGACCGGTTCGATAATTTCTGACAAGCCAGCTCCGCCAACGCTTTTTCCGAGCCGTTTTCGCGGCTGTTCATGAGTTGGCGGCTACCAATGCTGATGGAGAACTCTGAGCCACGCCGGTAAAGGCTGAGCTTTTTACTCTCACCCGGTATTTCCACGGTATCGATTAATATTCTGGGGATCATTTATTTTCTTCTAAAAATGTTTACTAACCGGCTTGGTTAACGGGCAGCTGGGGGTAGTTGTTCCTGACCGTTCAAAAATTTGTACTTGCTAACGCTCGAGATTTAGAAAAACAGCTGTCCGGTTGAACTAAATGTTAGATCCACAAAAGCGGCGCAGACGACCGCGCCGGGTTTCGACTTCAGTCATGAAACGATTTATCGTGGTAGTCATCACGTACGATTTTCCAACCACGCCCGGATTTTAACAACTGAATTTCATGCGTCGTTTCACGTAGCACTAATTCAGCAGTAGCCTTACTTCCAGAAACTTCTATATTCCGAATGATCCGGTTGTGAAAAAGTTTTGGCAGCACACCGCTGCCTTGCTTGGTAGCTGCGAGTTGTTGGTGATAATCGCGTTTTTCCAATTTACCTTTTGAAGAATAGATTGCTTTAAACTCAATTGAAATCAGGTCTTTCATTTCATCCGCCTTGGCGCTATACCAGGCATTGGTGTAGGCTTGTAATATTCGATAAGCCTTGAGTTGTTCATCGGAGAATGATTCAAGTTTTCCGGATTCCACCGTGATAAGCTTCATGGTTTCCGACAAAGTGTGATCTTTGGGGAACACTACATCGGGTATCACACCTTTGTTCTGCCAACCTTCCCCGCTTCGAGGGTCGTAGGTTCGGCCGATTGAAATGGAGGCACCAAAACCGGCAGGTAATTGGAAAAAATCATTCATATGTCCACCCCCTCCCGTGCTCTGCCCCAGAATTCGTGCACGTCCGGTTTGCTTGAGTCCAAAAGCAAATGACTCAGCTGCGGAAAATGTCTGCTTTGAAACCAGAATATCTAATTTCTTCCGGGCAAATATTGGGCTAAGAGAATTTGGTTGGGTCCAACGCTCTACAGGGGCACCTCCTCGAACAGTGCTCGAAGTCAGATGTGTCGGCTGTTTAAAAAAATAATCACTTATAAATTTTACCATTTCTGCATCACCGCCTTTGCATTCACGCAGATCGATTATGAGTCGCTCACTTTCAGTAAAGGTTTGGAATATATTTCGAACAATAGCCTTGGCTTTCTCAGAATGAATGAACCTTTCAAACGCCATGTAACCAACCTGATTTAAGCCATCCCGACTTATTTCCGCGACTCGCGTGATACCCGCAATTTGCCTTAACGCATCCAACCCTTTTTGTTCTCGATTTCTGGCCGAGCCGTGATCCTCTAAAGTTCTGGCATGTCCGCCTGCAGACGCTACATGACCGGTTTCGGCGTCAGTCTGATCGGTAGGCGAACTACCGAACATCTGCATCATTTGCTGGAATTTTTCGGGAGTCAAGATTCCCAGGTGACGGTCAGCAAAAGACTGTTGAAGAATCAGGTTCGTTCTCTTAACAAACACCGCTGGGCTTTCTGGCTCACTATACAGGCCCGATTTTATTGCGTTTGATAAGCCGTCAGCCAGCAACGTCGCTTTGTCTTCGAGTACATACTTTTCTTCTATGAGTTTTTGAAATTCTTTAACTATTTTCAATTGTGTGTGAACGCTGAGTTCTTGTGTTTGGGGTGCATACATGGCAAGCACACCCGATCTACAGATCAAGCAAACTAAGAATGCGGCGTATTTTCGAAAAAATCTCATAGAGTATCTCCCTTTGCCAAAAGGTTTAACACGATCATCACCCGCAAAAAAGTTTGGAGCACATTTTCGTGAATGTGAAAGCAACGAGTGGAGAGCACTGAATGTACTCAAAAACCGGCGCTTTTTTTGTCGGGTGAATGAACAGTTAGGTGCTTCTCAATGATCGCATGGACTGTTCTTCTGTCTCATTCGATCAATTCGTATATACCGCCTCGTTTTTTACGTAATAGTCTTCGGTCGTGGAGACGTTTCACATTGTATTCCACTAGGTCTCTGAGGTTTGGCCAACCCAAAATCTTGAGATCTTTATTAGAAATTGCGTATGAATTTCCCACCCTGAATTTCTTGGAATATTTCGTCCATTGTTGCAGATTCCCCAAGTTTGGAAGCTGACTTAAAAATCGCCTTGGGGAGCATTTCATGCAATTGATTGCGTCGATCAACTTCATGGCTTCTTTCGACGCAGCTTTCAGAAATTACTTGAAAAATGTAAAGTGGAATTATAAAAGCTAATGCCATGAGAATGATTTTTCTAAGCCCATAACTAGAAAACCTATTCTGTGCTGCGGTCCTACGGCGATCACCCAAGGAAAGATTTCTATACAGAAATAGGTTTGAGATTACAGCGCCTATGTCATTTTCATTCTTTATCAAATATTCTTCTGCTTTATTAGCTCCAGCTGTTTCTACTTCAGCCGCCAACCATTCTGGAAGATTCTTTTTGACAATGTTAGTCGTGTTATTTTGCTCTCCCATAGCAGGAATTGGCTTTCTAAGATCTCGTATCTGTTCTTCCAAAGACTTAGAAAAACGGCTGTCATTTGAGAAGTCAATGTACAATCTCGAGCCCATAAAAATAGGAACTTTTTGCATCGGATTTGCACTACACCTTCTTTGATTTTACTGTTCAGTTTCACATTATGTTGTTTGCATTTTTCGATATATTTCCGATTGACTTTGCTACCGGTATGGACGAATAAATTACGTCTTTCTGTAACCTCTATAAAAGCTGGCCAGCATGTTATATGCTCTTTTAGCCCTAGTTTTAAACGTTTGTCCAAGTAATCAATTTGACAATTATGATCCTCTCGTAAGATTTTCTCAACCTCCTTACTAATAAATTTGTCGCTTGCTTCATTTATTGATTTTAAGCCATGGATTTCTTCATACGTGATCGTTTTGTCTTTGCGATTGAGCTGATCAGGATTATTTAAGAAAACTATATGCAATGTATCTGACAAGAATTCCGCTAATTTTGTTATTAGGAGCACATTCGATTGGTTCCTAAACATTCTATCCGCTCTTATGAATTTTTGAACAACTGTATGCAATGATTTTGCTTGTTGAATCAACGTTAGTCTATCTATTTTGCCTCCTTTTTTATGTCTCTGTAACTCACTCCAGAATTTTATCTATTTTTTTCTTCCGAGTGTCATCTTGCTTTTTTAATGTTGGGACGATAACTTCAAACATCTCCCTCGCACACTCGAGATCGTTAAGAAAATTTTCCGTAGAATAAGAAAGTCTTTCATTTAATGGGAGTGGTTTCTCTTTTATTGCGTGATGGCGATTTTTTTCTACTTTGTTTAGAGTTTGTCGAACGTTTTTTTTCAGTTCCCATGATGTTTCCTTAACATAAAATTGATTCTCTCAAAACAATACAAAAACAACACCTTCTAAGTGAGTGATGTTATGAAAACCTTGATAAAGTCTTGTAAAATAATAACATACCATTTCAATAAAAAATTGCCCACCACCATTGCTTACTTTCCGAATAAACTCCCGCTGGAGTCATAGGCTAACACTTTTTTCACCGGCGGCCATTCAATCTACACTCGGTGAAATGAACTAATTTTAGTATTTTGAAAATCCCAAATTCGCGCTCGATAATGGCA
>SMXC01000095.1 GCA_004356825.1 Caldithrix sp. | reverse complement strand
CGGTACCTCCTGGGCCACCATGGCCATCCTGACCCCGATTGTAATCCCCATGTCATACCAGCTGCCAATTGAAGCGGGGATGTCAGCCGGGTTAAGTCATCACATTCTAATCGCCACCATCGGCTCGGTGCTCTCCGGCTCCGTTCTCGGCGACCACTGCTCGCCCATCTCGGACACGACTATCCTGTCCTCCATGGCCTCCGCAGCCGACCACGTTGACCATGTCAAAACTCAATTGCCTTATGCTATGGTAGTGGGTGTAGTCGCATGTTTAGTCGGCTATATTCCCAGCGGCTGGGGATTTAGCAGTTGGCTTTCCTTATTTGCCGGTTCAGCTATTTTAGTGGGAGTTGTCTTTTTAGTTGGGAAGAAAACATAAGCGCGATTAAAAATTCCGAGTATGCAGGAACTCTCAGGATTTGTTTTTGCAGAATTTATTTCCCAATATGAGTGTTGATTATACTCTATCGAAGTTGGAATTAATTAATTGCGAGATAATTCTTTTACTAGCGCTATTCGGCAGTGAGAATGTTTAAGAGCTATAATGTCCCCGTTTTATTTGATCCCGACGAGCAAGAACAAATTGAGGGCTGGCTGATTCTTGTAGCAATTGGATTAACTGTTACTCCGTTAAGATTTGCTACGATTAGTTTAATTCGCCAGAATATTTTGACAGCAACGTATGGAATAATCTGATAGATATTGATACCTCAACGAGAAACCTGCCCATACGGATTCCATACTTTATTTTCTCTAAAAGAGTGAAGAAAACATTTGTGAAAAAAACAAAAAAACATAAAGAATACAGCACTCGAAGCGCGTCACTTAGAACAACAAAGCAAATCTAAGCCGGTCTTACTCAAAATTTGGAACGCCAATTTTGTCTGTCATAGTTAGCATTATAATAATAAGCTCGGTTTTGATTTCCGATCGAAATAGTGGCTGGCAACGTGCAAATAGTCCTACAAGTGTATTCCCCCGCCAAAACGCCCCTGTGCTTGGAACGGAATTTCCGCCGGACCTACCTCAATCTTTACCTCCGGATTTATCCTATGAGGTCGACAACAGCGGCAACTGGAAATATGCAATTCTTCAATGCGAGTCCAAACGAAATGAAGAAGTTCACATCCGAATTATAACAGTGAATGACTTTTCAGCTGCTGAGGGAATTTTGTCACGCCTTAGCGACGGCGCCTCGTTCGCCAAATTGGCTACTCAGGAATCGAATCACCCGAGTAAGTCCGACGGAAGGGACTTGGGTACTTTCAAAATGCTTGACCTAAACGAGCATTTCCGCGCTGCCCTAATCGGGATCGCAGAAGGCGAACATACCGGTATTATAGAATTAGGCAACAATTGAATGGGGCACTGATTGCTGATTAATTTTACATCAAAGGCAAAGCATCACAGGTTTATTTTTGCTTAAAACTCTTCCCAAAAATAACTATTTTTATAATTCACACACCTCTCAGCCGAAGCTTAATCTGTTCAACTTCTTCCGGAATCAGCCATGTACGTCTTCCCGAACCCAACCCGATGTCAAAAACCAACAATATACGCATAACCATTCGTTAGGTTCAATAAAAATGAACCCAAGCTACTCGACGGTCAAGCCTATCAAGGCTCATGCCAAGCATAAGATCAAATCAGGAATCAATTAACTTAAACTCTCCATTCAAATAGCTATCCTTATACTTCACATACCTCTCAGCCGAAGCTTTAATCTGTTCAACCTCTGCCGCAGTAAGGGTTCTCTTAACAATCGCAGGAACCCCGGCAACCAGGGAGTTGCTGGGCACCTTGTCTCCCTGCAAAACCAGGGAGCCGGCCGCCACCAGACTAAACTCACCGACGCGCGCGCCATCTAAAACTCGCGCGCCCATACCGATTAAGCAATTTGAACTAATTGTGCAGCCGTGTAAAATTGCACCATGGCCTACCGTGACATTGTCGCCGATTTCGAGCGCCCATTTTTGGTAAGTCACATGTAGCACAGAGCCGTCCTGGATATTCGTCCTCTCACCGATGCGGATTTGATGGACATCTCCTCTGATGACACTGTTAAACCAAACACTTGAATTCTCGCCAATTTCAACATCGCCGATTACGGCGGCGTTTGGCGCAACAAAAACAGATTTTGGAAGTTTTGGGTTCGCATTTTTGTAAGTGTAAATCATCGAGTGGGATTCCTTTTATTCAAAAAAGTCATTCCTGTGAGGCAGGAGCTAGAAAGAATCAGCAACCGCTGGATTCCCGCCTGCGCGGGAATGACACCTGAATTGGGTTTCCGGGAAACTGAATGCGCTCCTTAATCCAATTGATTGGCAATTCGCACCGCTCGCACAATCGCTTCAGCAATCAAATTAGCCGCGACTGAACCGAGAGTCATAACATTTGCCGCTGCCTCACCGACGGACAAACAAAAAACCAGGTCGCCGTCAAAAGGGGTGTGCGCCGGGCGAATCGCGCGGCTTAACCCGTCCTGGGCCATTTCAGCAACTTTTATACATTCTTCCTTGGTTAGCTTGGCGTTGGTGGCGACCACAGCCAAAGTAGTGTTGGTTGGCGTTTGAAAAGGCTGTACTTGATTTTCTATTAAATATTTTTCCGAGTTTAAAAACCCACCGCTTGCTGTTTGTGCACCGGCAATTATCTCGCTGTTACTCGGATCGACAACGTCGCCAAAAGCGTTCACAACCACCAACGTTCCCAGATAAATATCCTCGCCGATTTTTTCGCAGCAGGTCCCGACTCCACCTTTCATGCAGTGCTCGGGCCCGAGGATCTTGCCCACAGTTGCGCCCCGGCCAACTCCCACTCTCCCCTCCTCGGGATGCTCCTTGCCGGCATTAACGGCCGCTTGATACCCCATCTCTTTATCCGGGCGAATTTTTGGGTCGCCTTCGCGCAGATCAAAAATGACCGCAGAGGGAACGATGGGTACTTTTGTAACTCCGACGTCAAAGCCGACGCCCCTTTCTTCGAGGTACTGCTGAACGCCTCCGGATGCATCCAAGCCGAAAGCGCTGCCGCCGGTCAGCAGGACTGCGTGGATTTTGGCAACCAGGCGCACCGGTTTTAGAGTCTCGACCTCTCTGGTCCCCGGCGCAGATCCGCGAATATCGATGCCGGCGACTGCACCATTTTCCGGGATGATGATGGTACACCCGGTTTTGGCAGAATCATTCTGTGCATGACCCACCCGAATTCCGGGAACATCACAGATCGATTTTAGTTGGGAAGCCATTTTGGCTGGATTAGTTGTTATTCTTGTTTTCCTGTGTTCTGAAGAACGGAAATCGTTTCATAAAAGGAATTTTTTTGGAGGGAACTTCAAGGATAAGGCTATTGTCATTAAAAAAGAAAAGGTCGCCAATTTTAAGACCAATTGACCGGCGCAGCGGTTTCCAGTTATCGCGATAGGCGTAGGCATCAATTTTGGTGCCTTCCCTGCCTTTCGTGACCAGGCGAACTCTCTGCGGGTATTCTCTGTTGATCATGAAAGGAGAGTGGGTGGTGAAAAGAAGCTGATTTTTAATCGCCAGGTCTTCCATGACTTTTGTCAAATCTTTTTGCCCGGATGGATGCAGATGAATCCCCGGCTCGTCCAGAAGAAAAACAAATTCATTGGCTTTTGCCTCAAAAGTCTGGGCGATAAAGTTGATATAAAATGACAGGTACCAGCGAAAGCCGAGACTGCGCGATTCAGGCGTATCGTAGACGGTGGTGCCGTCGGAAATATCAACATACAAAACATTGCCGTTAACATTGAGTTTGATCTCGATTGTCGGTTCCTGCGACCAAACCCGCCGGATTTGCTGGGTGATTAACCGGCTGGCCTCCTCACTTGCACGCCGGCCCCTGGTGGAATCCTCGAAAATCAGATCGAAATTATTGTGCAAGCCGCCTACCCGAAGCAAGTTTCGCTCGGTGGTAAACCTTTTATCGCCGTTGTAAAGTGTTTCAAGCTCGACGCGGTTTTTGAGCAGAGAAATATTGTCAAAATAGAGCAGTTTGGGCAGCTGGTCTAAAAACTTTTTCATGTTGCTAATTGGAATTTCTTCGTTATTCAAATAAACGTGATAATTCGCAGGTTCAGGACCGTCCTTTTTTACCATGAATTTCTCGATATCCTTAAATGCCTGATGGAATGGGACTAGGCCCCTTCGATTTTCGCGAGACAGGTGTGAAAATTCCAGGGTTATCTCAGGACATTTGCCCTGGTAGTAGTAATCTGAGTATTGGCAAGTATGATTGTTCGTAAAAGGAAAGCCGGGTTTAAAAGCTTCCAACGATCTTAAAAGGTTGGTTTTTCCGCTTTCATTCGGGCCGATCATGAGCGTGATCTTGGGCTCGATCGGAATTGTAAATTCAAAAATGGAACGAAAAGCTTTGATGTGTGCTTTGGATATTAGCATCTATTTTTCGGTCTTTAAAAAGAGAAATCCAGCGTCATTGCAACATAACAAAAATTAGTCTAATGTAAACAGGAAAAAGAATTGAATCAAGGGAAATCTTGATTGAATTAGAAGAGATAAAAAAGCCCGAAAATACTTATGTATCCCCGGGCTTTTTTAGAAAACTATTTTTTTAAAAACAAACCTATTCTTGAACTTCTTCGGCTTTAGGCTTCTGCTTATTCTTGTTTTGACCGGCCTTGGTTTTTTTGCGGGCAACTTCCGAAAAATGTAATTCGTCGCCTTTTTTCTTAACCAGAATCTGGCTTCCGTCTCCGAATTTACCCCGGAGGATTTCTTCGGCGATTGGATCCTCAATAAACTTCTGGATAGTTCTTCTGAGAGGTCTGGCGCCGTACAACGGATCAAACCCGTGTTCTGCCACAAATTCCTTAGCGCCTTTGGTGAGTTCAATTTTAATTTCGCGATCTTGAACTTTATTGAGCATTTCTTCAATCACGATATCCACAATTTGAATCATGTGTTTTCTCTCCAATGAATGGAAGACAGCGATCTCGTCAACGCGGTTAATGAATTCCGGGTTGAACAAACGCTTAACTTCATCCATTATCTTGCCGCGCATCACTTCGTAATCAATTCCGTCAGCGTCGGCCGAAAAGCCAATACCGGAGCCTTTCCCTATTTCCCTTGCCCCGACATTCGAGGTTAAAATCAAAATTGTATTCTTGAAATCGACTTTCCTGCCAAGGCCGTCCGTTAGCTGACCATCGTCCAGGATCTGCAGCAAAATATTAAAAACATCGGGATGGGCTTTTTCAATTTCATCGAATAAAACCACTGAGTAAGGATGCCGTCTCACTTTCTCCGTCAGCTGGCCACCTTCTTCATAGCCGACATATCCGGGAGGCGGGCCAGTCAGCCTGGAGACTGAAAATTTCTCCATGTACTCAGACATGTCAAGTCGAATCAACGATTCATCGTCCTCGAAGAGGTAGCGCGAAAGTTCCTTGGCGAGTTGTGTTTTACCAACTCCGGTCGGTCCCAGAAAAATAAAGGAACCAATCGGCCGATTGGGATCTTTGAGTCCGGCTCTTGTTCTTCGAATCGCTTTGCTTAAAATATGCACCGCATCGTCCTGACCCACAATACGCTTTTGCAGTTCATCTTCCATCAGCAAGATTTTATCGGACTCAGATTGGGCAACTTTCGTCACCGGAATACTTGTCATCATGGAAACGACGTCAGCAATGTCATCTTCGGTGACAGTGGCGAGGAACTCATCCTCGGTATCTTTCCAACGGCGTTTGGCCGCATCCAGTTTTCGATTCAATCTTTTTTCGCGGTCTCTTAAAACAGCGGCGCGCTCAAATTCCTGCGCTTTGATAACGGAATCTTTCTCTCGTTTGACTTCCTTGATTTCATCTTCAAAATCGGTAATCTCCTTAGGAACGACAATATTTGCTAAATGCACACGCGCACCGGTTTCATCCAATACATCAATCGCTTTATCCGGCAGAAAACGATCTGAAATATAGCGTTCAGACAATTTCACTGTTGCTTTAATTGCTTCGGGAGAATATTTAACTTTATGATGCTGTTCGTACCTTTCCTGAAGACCCTCAAGTATCTTCAATGTCTCTTCCGGTGAAGGCGGATCCACCATGATTTTTTGGAAACGTCTTTCGAGGGCGCCGTCTTTCTCAATGTATTGACGGTACTCATCTAACGTCGTCGCGCCGATACACTGAAGCTCGCCGCGCGACAGAGCAGGTTTAAACATGTTCGAGGCATCCAGGGAACCTGAAGCGCCGCCAGCACCAACGATTGTATGTAACTCGTCAATAAATAAAACCACGTCTTTTGCTTTCTGCAACTCACTCATGATGGCTTTCATTCTTTCTTCAAATTGACCGCGATATTTTGTACCTGCCACAATTGCGCCCAAATCTAAAGTAACCAGCCGTTTGTTCTGAAGAATTCTTGGAACCTTTCGCTCAATTATCCTTAATGCTAAGCCTTCTGCAATTGCAGTTTTTCCCACGCCTGGCTCACCAATTAAGACGGGGTTGTTTTTCTTTCTTCGGCTAAGGATTTGCGAAACTCTTTGAATCTCTTTGTCGCGCCCGATAATCGGGTCAAGCTCACCTTGGATGGCCATCTCTGTAAGATCGCGGCCAAAATGGTCAAGCGCCGGAGTCTTGGATTTTTGTGGCGCAGATTCACGGCTTGTGGGAGCGCCGCGCAGAATATTTTCCAATTCTTCACGAACGGTGTCGTAGGTGACGTCAAAACTCAACAATACTTGGGCTGCGACGCCATCTTTTTCTTTGACCAGGGCCAAGAGTAAATGCTCCGTACCAATGATGTCTGATTTATATTTTTCAGCTTCCACATACGCCATCTTTAATATTTTCTCTGCACGTTTGGTAAATGGGATGTTGCCGATCGTCATAGTTTCACCGGAAGACTTGATCGAATCTTCAACTGAGTGTTTAATTTCGTCCAAATCGCACCCTAAATTCCTCAAAATTTCGACAGCGATTCCCTCACCCTCCCGAATCAGTCCGAGAAGCAGATGTTCAGTGCCGATATAATCGTGACCAAGCCGCAACGCCTCCTCGCGGGAAAATTGAATAACCATTTGAACTCTACTGGAAAAATTATTTTTCATGTTTTTGATTCCATTATTTTATAAGGTTCAAGTATTCTTCCTAATTTTTAACAACTATTTGGTTAGTCCTATTTCAACTTAATTTATTCTAAATTTGCAAATTCTCTCTTATAAACTCAGCTCGAACAATATCACGCTCTTGTGCACTTAAATCTTCATTATAAATTTTTTGCAAATGAGCAGGCTGCACCAAAACCATAAGCTGGTTTATTGCAAGCCGGCTAAAATCCTTGAGAAATTCTAATTCTCGGCCAAGTCTAAGTGTAGACAGGAGATCCATCGATTCCAATGAACTGATTATTCTGGCATTCTTCAAAATACCCAAAGCGCGAAATACGATGTCCTCTAATTTTATAGAGTCTTTTTCTAAAAGCTCGTACCTGGCTTTTCTTTCTATCTCAATCAATTTTTTGGCTGTAGCGGTTATGCGTTCGACGACGCTTTCCTCTGTCCTTCCCAAAGTTAACTGGTTGGAAATCTGAAAAATATTGCCGATTGATTCTGTCCCTTCTCCATAAAACCCGCGCACAGCTATTTCTGAGGTGGGCAAGGTTTCCATGACCGAATTTATTTTGTCTTGCATTGAAAGGGCAGGAAGATGAACAAAAACAGAAACCCGCAACCCTGTTCCAAGATTGGTAGGACATGCGGTCAAATATCCAAATTTACGAGAGTAGCTGAAATTTAAATTTTCTTCAAGTTCATCGTCCACAGTTTTTATTTTCTTCCAGGCTTGACTTATTTTTAACCCACCCTCAATACACTGCATTCTCAGATGGTCTTCTTCATTCACCATGATGCTGAGACTTTCTTGAGGCCCCACGACAAGTAACGACGCGACCTTCCGTTCAATGAACTGTGGACTGGCCAACCTTCTTTCAACAAAATATTTACAGTCCCATTCCGAAAGTTTTTCTATTTCAATAAAATTCGCTTTTTTAAAACTGTGACACTTCTCGCAGGCATATTTTACTTTTTTCAGTACTTGGTTTAAGTCGCCGGTCGAGGCTTGATTCGGAAAAGGATGTCCTTTAATATTACGAGCCAATCTGATCCGTGACGATATGACAATGTCAGAGAACTGATCTTCTTCAGTCAACCAACTGCCGAAATTCCAGAGCAGATCATTTACCTTGCTGGTAGAATTGACCGTTTTTATAGATACATCATCTGTCGTCTTCCGTGGCCGAATTCTATTTTTTTGTGACCCAATTTCATTCATCTTAATATTCCGTCATCTACCTTGTTATTCAGCTCCGATTGAGCATCTCGAACCATATCACGTAGTTCAGCGGCCAGTTCAAAATCTTCACTTTCAACAGCTGCCTGAAGCTCCAACTTTATTTTTTTTAACTCAACATCATCAATAACGTATCTTTGTGACTTGGGTCGGTTACCGATATGCTGGTTACTTCCATGAATACGTCTCAAGATAACATTTAAGTCCTTGCTAAATACCTGGTAGCAAATATCACACCCGAACAAGCCGGTCTTTTCGAAAGAATCCCAAGTCAACCCGCAACTATCGCATTTTATATCAGCGTCCAGTTTTGACCGCTTCAAACTGTCCTCTCCAAGCAGCTGGGTGATAAAATTACCGAACATTTGAGGCAAAGTGGTCATGGGATTGTCAACGCCTTTTTTTTCAGCGCACTCCTTGCAGAGATTCATTGAAATTTTCTTATCGTTTATAACGTAAGAAATGGTCACAGATGCAGAACTAAGATCACACAATTGACACAACATATTACACTATCTGGTTAAATTGTATATTTTTGATACTTCCGTCAAGAATCTCAACAACTTTGTCGGCATTTTCAGCCAACTCATGATTGTGAGTGACGATTATTAGTGTTCGTTTATCTTTCCGGCTCAAATTCCACAAGAGCTCATGCAAAGCATCGCTGGCTGCCCGGTCAAGATTACCGGAAGGCTCATCCGCGAGAATCAACTTTGGATCATTCATCAAGGCACGCGCTACAGCAACTCGCTGCATTTCACCCCCGGAAAGCTCTCCCGGCCGGTGGTTTACCCGATGCTCCAAGCCGACATCGGTTAAAAGTGATTGGGCACGATCGCTAATTCTTTTTTTTGGCTTTCCAGCAATTAATCCCGGCATCATTACATTTTCCAGAGCAGTAAATTCAGGCATCAAATGATGAAATTGAAAAATAAACCCGACAGTACGATTACGAAACTCGGCTAATTTTTTATCATCCAATTTAAAAACATCCGTCCCTTCAATGATTACGCTTCCTTCGCTCGGTCGATCCAATGTTCCTAAAATATGCAGCAGAGTGCTTTTGCCGACACCGGACGGTCCAATAATAGCAACAATCTGGGCTTCGTAAACTTCTAAATCGATTCCACTCAGAACAGGGATAGTGCTTCGCCCCATCTGGTAGGTTTTATGCAAATTTTTAGTTACTAAGATTCTGCCGTTTTGAATCATTAGCTCACTCGTAGCGAATTGCGTCTACTGGATCCAGTTTAGATGCTTTGCGCGCCGGGTAAAACGTCGCCATGAAACACAAAAGAAGTGCAGCCGAGGCGATAAATATAAAATCTCTTGCTTTCATTAGAATCGGTAGCGCGCTGATAATATAAACATCCGGGGGCAAAGAAAAAAACTGGAACCTCTCCTGAGCCCAACAAACTACAAAGCCAATGATACAACCTAAGGCTGTGCCAACCACACCGCCGATTAATCCTTCAAACATAAAAATTTTCATAATTCCAGAAGAACTGGCACCCATCGATTTCAGGACACCGATCTCTTTGGTCTTCTCAAGGACAATCATGATCAGGGTACTTATGATATTAAACGCTGCAACTATAATAATCAAGCTTAAAATGATAAACATCCCCCATTTTTCAAGTTGCATCCAGGAGAAAAGGTTTTTATTCATTTCAAACCAGGTGATCGCAGCATAAGGATAGCCTAAATGTTCCTTAATTTTAGTCGCCACATCCTCGGCTTTATTCATATCATCCAGCTTTATCTCGAGACCGGATACTTTATTGCCCATTTCAAAAAGACGCTGCGCTTCTTTCATTGAAACGTAGGCGAAAACATCATCAAATTCAAATATCCCGGTCTCAAACAATCCCGTCACTTTAAAAGTTCTTAAGGCCGGCATCCTGCTTAGTAATGGAGATATCCCGCTTGGGCTTAACAACTGAACCTTGTCGCCTAAATCTGCATTTAATTTATCGGCCAAATAGCGGCCCAACACAATTCCCGGGTAGGATTTGGCCCCGTTTATTTTAATTTCGCCTACTTCGAAAATGCCATAAACGATCTGGTCCTCAATATCAGAAACTTGTCCGATCGTTTCAGGATCAATACCTTTTATGGCGGCGCCGGATTTTTTCTTTTTTGCCGTATAAACCAATGCCTTGTCTTCAATATAAGGGGAAATGCCCGAAATATGTTCAAAGGTTTCGATTTCTTCAATTATTTTCTTGTAATCTTCAACTCCTTCGTTGTGATACGTTCTGAGTTCAATGTGAGCACCAAATCCGATGATTCTCGAGCGCACCTCGCTTTCAAAACCATTCATAATTGACAGCACAATGATCAACGCGGCGACCCCAATCATGATACCGATCATCGACATGTAAGTAATCAGGGAGATAAACCCGGTCTTACGTTTCGATTTTAAATAGCGATTTGCAATAAAAAATTCGTAGCCCATTGTTATTTATCCTCGGGCCGCATTTGCGGAAAAAAAATCACATCCCGAATTGAAGGCTGGTCTGTAAACAACATCACCAGCCGGTCAATTCCGATACCCAGGCCTGCAGTTGGCGGCATGCCGTACTCCAACGAACGCAGGAAATCTTCATCCAAAACATGTGCTTCCTCATCGCCCAACTCGATGAGCTTCTTTTGGGCCATGAAACGTTCTCTTTGATCCAGTGGATCGTTTAGCTCTGAATAGGCGTTGCCAATTTCACCGCCAAGAATGAACGGCTCGAACCTCTCGACTAATTTGGGATCATCCCGGTGCTTTTTAGCAAGGGGTGAGAGTTCAATCGGGTAATCTGTGACAAAAGTCGGCTGGATCAAATTTGGCTCCACTTTTTCACTAAATATTTCGTTGATTATTTTACCTTGACGCCATGAAGGATCGACGTCAATGTTTAAATCTTTGGCAGCTTTTTTCAAATCTTCCAACTCTTTGCCGTACAGGTTCTTATCGGTATATTCTTCAATTATATCAAAAAACGTAACTCGTTTCCATGGTGGCGTCAAATCGATTTCGCGGCCTTGATTTGAAATCTTCATCTCGCCCACAACTTCTTGCGCAATACTACTGATCATTTCCTCCACCAGCAACATCATCCAATGATAATCTTCGAAAGCTACGTAAAGTTCCATCATGCTAAACTCGGGGTTGTGGAAGCGATCCATGCCTTCGTTGCGGAAGTCTTTTGAGATTTCATAGACGCCGTCATAACCGCCGACAATAAGTCGTTTTAAATACAACTCATCAGCAATGCGTAGATACAGATCCATGTCCAATGTGTTATGATGGGTTACAAAAGGTCGTGCAGAAGCTCCGCCGTAAATCGGCTGCAAAACCGGGGTCTCAACTTCAAGAAAGCCCCTGCCATCTAAATATCTCCGCATCGAAGAAATAATCCTCGAACGGGTGACAAACACTGCTCTGACTTCCGGATTTACAATTAAATCAACGTAGCGTTGTCGGTAGCGCAGCTCCTTGTCAGCAAACTGATGGTAAACAACCTTTTTATCACCCTCCTGCTTTTCTTTTACAATCGGCAACGGACGTAAGTTTTTTGACAGCAGCTCGATTTTAGCAGCTTTTATTGTTGTTTCACCTGTGCGGGTTTCAAAAACTTCTCCGGAAACGCCAATAATATCGCCAATGTCGAAAAGATTAAAAACTTCAAAATTCTCATCGCCAATCTGGTCTTTGCGTACGTAAATCTGGATTCGCCCTTTTGAGTCCAGGAGATGTGCAAAAGCGGCTTTTCCCATTCCGCGAATGGCCATCAGCCGCCCGGAAACCGAGACTTCTTTCCCGATATATTTATTCGGCTCAGCTAAAATATTTGTTGAATATTCAGTTCGTTTAAAATTATATGGATAAGGATTTACCCCGAGTTCATTTAAACGTTGCAGCTTTTGCCGCCGGACCCGCATGACTTCATTGAGATCTTCAAGTTCTAAATTATTTTTATTTTCAGCCATTTTTTAACTCATTCGACTTTTATAAACCCGCGGCACCCGACTCGAAATCATACAAGTAAATTCATAAGGAATTGTATTCAATTTTTCGCAGATCTCGTAAATCGAGATTTCTTCATCTCCTTGACAGCCAAGAAGCACGACTTCATCTCCGGTCTGAATGTCATTTTCCAATCCAATGTCAACCATTATGAAATCCATACAAACTTGCCCGACCACCGGATATCTTTTTCCTCGAATAAGCACCTCACCCTGGTTTGATAGCAATCGGTTATAACCGTCGGCATACCCCACAGGAACCGTCACAATTTTCGTTTGCTTCACTGTTTCATAGGTCGAGTCATAACTAATTTTTGTTCCACTTTCGACCTGTTTAACCGCGACGACCTGCGACTTGAAAGACATTGCCGGCTGCAGATTAATGCTTTCCGTCGCTTCGAATGATGGATAGTAACCGTAAATACTCACTCCGGGCCGGACCATATCAAAATAAGACTCCGGTAAATCTAAAATGGCGCCGCTGTTAGCTGTGTGTTTGAGCGGAATCTGAATATTTCTCATTTCCAGCTCTGTCAACACTTTTTGAAACCGCTGCAACTGTGTTTTCGCAAACGATTTATCCTTTGCATCCGCAGAGGCAAAATGTGTATAAATACCTACAATCTTCACATACCTTAGTTCCGAAACTCTACAGATGAAATCCAGTGACTCCTGCCAATGAACACCGACTCTCGTCATCCCGGTATCGACTTTAATATGCACTTTTGCCGAGTTGCCGGATGCTTGTGCTTGTTTGGAAAGAGCACCTGCCCGCTCGAAATCAAACAGAGTTAGTTCTAAGTCATGTTCTAAACAGGCTTTGATCTGGTTTTCAAAAAAACCCCCGAAAACCAAAATCGGAGTGGTTGTCTGTTTTCGTAATTGAACCCCCTCCTCCACAGCCGACACACCCAGATAGCGCGCGTTATTTTCTAACGCGACCCGCGCCACCTCTTTCAATCCGTGCCCATATGCATCGGCTTTTATCACCGCCATAATTTCGGCGGGAGCAACTTTCTTTTTAATTTCCTGTAAATTATGCGCGATTGCACCTAGGTTGATTTCTGCCCACGTTGCTCTAAATGACATTAAACCGCTGCTTTACCTTGTTTTTTCGCACTATTCTTAGCCATCAAAAATTCGTGGATAAAAGGATCCAAATTACCGTCCATGACACTTTGAACATTGCCGGTTTCATAACTCGTGCGGTGGTCCTTGACCATGTTATAAGGATGAAACACATAAGACCGTATTTGGCTGCCCCAGGCGATGTCTTTCTTGTTCTTTTCTATCTCGGAAAATTTCTCGTTATCCTCTTCCTTCTTTTTTTGATACAGGTGCGCGATCAAAATTTTCATGGCGGTTTCTTTGTTTCTGTGCTGCGATCGCTCGTTTTGACATTGTGCTACAATTCCCGTCGGGAGGTGGGTGATGCGAACCGCAGAGTCGGTCTTGTTGACATGCTGGCCTCCTGCCCCACTCGCACGATAGGTATCGATTCTCAAATCGCTTGAATCGACTTTTATTTCAACATTATTATCGATTTCGGGATAAACAAAGACCGAAGCAAAAGAAGTGTGCCGGCGGGAGTTGGCGTCAAAAGGAGAAATTCGCACCAAACGATGAACACCTGCTTCCGCCTTCAAATATCCATAGGCATAATTTCCCTTAACTTCTATGGTGACGCTTTTTATGCCGGCTTCCTCGCCCCCCTGTAAATCAAGAACCTCATAACCAAAAGACTTACTTTCAATCCAGCGAATGTACATGCGCATGAGCATTTGCGCCCAGTCCTGCGATTCTGTGCCGCCCGCACCCGGATGAATGGTTAATAAGGCGTTGTTAGGATCATCTTTTCCTCCTAACATGTTTTGAAATTCTAATTCATCAAGCTTTTGTTTTAACTCATTCAGATCATTTTCGACTTCTTTAAATGTCTCGCTGTCATCTTCTTCTTTAGCGAGGTCTAACAAAACCTCCAAATCAGCTTTCTTCGTTTCAATTTCTTTAAATTTCTGAACTTGTTCTTTGTGCCCGCTGATCTCACGCATCACCTCCTGAGCTTTTTCCTGGTTGTCCCAGAATCCCGTCGCTGAGGTTTTCTCTTCAAGACTCGCGATCGACTTTTCCCGGTTAGAGACGTCAAAGATACACCTTTAAGTTCGTGATTCGCTTATCTGTTTTTTTTAATTCTTCCTTCAAATCAGTATACATTGGCGACTTCTCCATTAATCGAAATTTTTAAAAACTACCAAAAATTTGTCACAAAAGATACGATAAAAATTCATTATTGTCAAGCGATAGGTCGGGGAATTCAGGCTAATTTCAGACCGTTTCACAAAAAAAATAGGCAAAATCGATCTCACGTTTTTTTGCAACGTTTCCTTATTTTTCCGGATTTTCATTAAATCGATCAAGTTCCTGTTCAATCAGTTTACCCAGACAACTTTCAGTGATCGTCTGCCCTTTTGAACCCACGAATTTTCCGTTTAGTAGAATTTTGGGCGCGCTGTTTATCCCACATTGATTGATTCGTTTTTTATCTGAAAGAACTTTTTGGCTATATTTTCCGTTCTGCAAACCCTCGTCAAAAGGCTGCAAGTCAAGCTTTAAGGAAGCTGCCAATTCCCGCAATTTTGCCTCAGGCAGACCACCCGGTTGCTGCGTCGCAAACTGCAGCTCGATCATCTCAAAATATTTCTTTTGATCGGCAGCCAGCCAGAGGGCTTCGATTTGCGCTATTGAATAGTTCCAAAGCGGGAATGGTTTAAAATAGAACTTCGCTTTGTCCTGGTATTTAGCCGCTACATTTTTTAAAACCGGGTGAAGCTGCCGGCAGTGTGAACAGTTGGGGTCAAAAAACTTAATGATGGTAACGGCAGCTTCCGGATCTCCAATATAAGGCTCGGTTTGCGAAATCAACTCGCGCCAGTTTTCAACCGGAGGCGTCGAATCATCGTATGAGCAGGGCGCCATCGCCGTTAAGAACTGTTGGTCAATTCTCTCATTGAGCACTTCGTTCGCTACCTGGCGAATTTCGCTTGAGTGCGGGGGTCTTAACAGGCTTGCCGTACCCAGCTTGTTAACAAAAATCAAATCAGTCAGCAGGAGCGCGCCTGCAAAAAAAGAAATGAGCGTAAACCACCCTAACTCCCGGACAACTTTCCCGGGTTCCTGTAAAGTCTCCGGGGCTATTTTTTTTATGATCCGAAAAACCTGTAGTCCGAAAAGCATGATAATCAGAACAGCCGAAGTCATACAAAGAACACAAAACGTTTTGAGAACAAAGATTTGTACATAGATAAAATACAGAGTGAAAACAAATCCGAGTCCGGTCAGGCCAAGGGTTGCTTGCTGAAGCCTCGCTCTATTTTTATCACTGCTAAAAACGGTTCCCAGGCAAAGCCCACCCACTGAAACATAAAAAAGGAAGCCCAGGATAATATTGTCGAATCCAAACAAAGTAGCGGCCTCGCTTTCCATGACTTCCTGGCATTCCGATGAGATAGTTTGCTGAATTTCCGGCCTGGAAAACCCCAGGCAGCCCTGGTCAAAACTGCGCTGTTTCTGAATCCAGAGATGAATCGTGAGAAGAACTCCCAGCAAAGCCAGAATAAAAGATATTCGATTGATCATCTTCGACCTCGTTTTAAAAAAATCAGAGCCATTAGCATTCGTGAGTCAACAGATTTACGAAAATAACCAATGGTGATCAAGCCATTAGAGAGAATTTATCGAATTGAGGTTTAAAAGAGGGAGCTTTACTTCGTAGTAAAGTCATAAACCCCATCCCAGTTTTCCGGCGGCGGGTTTTCGATAAAATCCAGACAGCGCTTAATATAAACGCGGGTTGGGCCATCGGTAGGGAAATAACGGAGGACGCGTTTGAACTGGGTTATCGCCTGATAAAACTTTAGTTGTTTATAATAATTTAAAGCCTCAGTAAAAACATCGATGATCAGATCCTGCTCGATTGAAGCCAAAGAGCCCATGCCGCGCAGCTCGAAAATTCTTACAGGTTTCTTCTTGCCCTTGACTCGCACCACGTCCAATTCACGTACTTTCGCTTTTCTTCTCACGGCTCTTTGAGTGAATTCGCTGATGGTGATAGTCGTGCCGTACTGTTTGTTTACTCCTTCCAAACGGGCGCCCAAATTGACGTCATCGCCAATCACAGTGTAATCAAAAAGCTGCGACGAACCTAAATTACCCAGAATCATTTTCCCGGAATTAATGCCGATGCCGATTTGAAAATAATCCTGGTTATTCGCGGACCATTTCTTTTGCATGGCCCGCAGCCTTTTCACCATTTCCAAAGCTGTGATGCACGCCTTTTCGGCATGCTCTTTAAAATAATGCGGCGCGCCATAAACCGCCATAATTTCATCGCCGACGAATTTATCGAGGGTGCCGTTATTTTTAAAAATAACATCTACCATCTCGGTCAAATATTCATTCAGGGCATTAACCACCTCATTAGGTTTATGACTTTCCGTAAAAGTTGTAAAGCTGCGAATGTCGGAAAAGAGCACAGTTAGCTCTTTTCTTTCACCGCCAAATTTTGGCAGTTCTCCCTTGTCCAGCATTTCGTCGATGACACTCTGCGACATAAAATGTTCCCAGGACTTCTTCACTCTGATCCTTTCCCGCTGTTCGGTCAGAGTCTGATGCACAACATTGCCAATATAGCTTAAAACGATGGCCGTCATCGGGGTGACAAACTCAACCCAAAGCTGCAGTTTACTAAAAGCAAAAGCCGTCCAGAGAAAATAACCCAGAATCAAAGCCATCACCACAAACAGACCGCGAAACGGTTTGAGCCATTTTGTTATCACCATCGAAGCCGCTGCCATGACGAAAATCATCAAAATTGTGACCCACCTGCTTTGGGGAGAAATGAAATCTCCTCTCAATAAGGTGCTGAGAGCATTGGCATGCACCTCGATTCCAGGCATTTTTGTTTTCATTCCCGCGGCGCCAAAAAATGGTGTGAATTTGGTATCCTGCAGCTCCTCAGCAGACGCTCCGATAAACACGATTTTATCTTTGAAGGTCCCGGCAAGTTTGTGTAATTCAAAAATATCCGTATCATCGTCGTCATGAGGCAATTTGAATCGTGCATCATCGATAATATCCGTGTATGAATAAGTGGGGAAAGATTTCGCCGGACCGCGAAAATTAATCAGCATATTAAAAAAATCTATTTTAGGGATTCTAAGGTCACCGACTTCAAACTCCTCGCCATAATCTGTGATCTTCGAGGTTATGTCCGGATCATTCTGTAGCAGCAAATAGGCCTTTAGACTCAACGGATAATAGCGCCGCTCGTTGTGCATCTGAAAAAGCAAATATCTCCTAATAAACCCATCCGGGTCTTCATCGATATTTGCGAGTCCCCATTGCGCGCCCGCATCTAAAAAAAGTTTTTCCGGTGGCAACGGATAAATATTTCGGGTATCCCTTCCCGAGAATTCTTCAGTCACGAGTTTACCGGCTAAAATTACATTTCCGGCTCTTCGAATAGCTCCGCCAAGAATCATATCCTGTCTGGGTTCTTTGGCAGGTTCAGTAAATTCAATGTCGACTATAATTAATCTTGCTCCGGCATCAAACAAATTCAAAATGACTTTTGCGTGGTAAGATCGCGGAAAAGGCCATCTCTGTAAACCGATGATACTTTGTTCATCGATTCCTACAATTACGATATTGTCCTCTTCTGTATCCAGCGCACCCCTTATCACAAACCTGAAGTCGTAGCTGTCCAGCTCAAAGTTTTCGAATTGAGGAAAAAGCGAGAGCACTAACGTAAGGAGCACAGCAAGAAACGCCACGATTCCGCCGAAAGGCCACTTACTTTTCCACAGCTTTTGTAAAGAATTTTGAAACGGAAAATCCATATGGATTAAGAAGCGATTGCGATTGGCCCTTTGTTTTCAGCTGTTGGCTTTTAGCCTGCTGATAAGGCTATTTATCATCTTTTGTTCTTTGTTTAACTGACCCAAAACGACTTCTACCTAAATAAAGCGATTGGCTTTTGGGTAATAAAATTCAATTAGTTAAATGGTAAATCACCTAATAGGTGATTTTGAGATTCACCACCTAAATTCTTTCAAAAAAAAGCCAAAGGCCAAAAAACTAATGGCCGAAACGCTTCAGCCCATTTATGAAGCCGGCAACTTGCCGGGACCCATGGCAAAACAGCAAAGTGCTGATAGCAGATAGTTACAGAGAGACAGGTCAAAAAAAACCTGCCTCCTTAAACTCTCTTGCGGTAAAAAAGTTCTAAAATCTTTTTTCGTAATAGAGGCGGAAAATGCGGTCGGTAAAGGAAGGATTGGGGG
>SMXC01000094.1 GCA_004356825.1 Caldithrix sp. | reverse complement strand
GAATTTTTCTCATGACTTACTCCTGAGTTATAGTATTTTTTCATCGATTGACAACACCTCGGTCAATTAACTTTGAAATTGCTTGTTTCATAACCAATCTCCTCGTCTGCAATCCGATGGTCATAATCCACATAAATAGAACTCGGAAACCCAAAGTTACTATCGTATTCAATATTAAAGATTGTTACACTATCCGGATTGATAGATTCAACAAATTCGAGAAGATGGGAAATCGTTTTGAAAAAGCTAAAATTTTCGCTCGGTAAAGAGCGTTCCTCAGCCAGGTCGATAATTTCGACAATTGCACCGGACTCGACAGTTATTTTATGAAATCGCCCGGCCGGCGGAGCACAGAAACAAACGACTCTCTGTTCAAACTCATAATTATCAATATTGAATGCCTGCCATTGAGCGTGGGTTAACATTTCAGGAAAATTGATAGACTCATTTTTACACGATGATATTAAAAAAACAAGCAAAAAGGAGCTGATATAAAAAAACATTCGTTTCATACTAATCTCCGAATTTATACCCAAATCCAACAAGCAAATTTGCACCGGAGAGATCAAATTTATACCGGTCCCTGTCTCTTTTAAAGGTTATCTCTAAAAAGCGGTAACTTACCTCAGCAAAAAATGAAATTCGCGTCGAGAAAGGGAATTCCGAGGTCAAGGAAAGATGTGCCCCTACAGCCCTGCCTATTCCGGATTTCTGCGCTACGATTCTTTCCCTGGCAAAAACATATTCAATACCGGCTCCCAGCCGAACGATGGGATGCCCGGAAGTTAACGGATTGGTTGCCAAGGAAAGAGAAACTCCGGTTAGCCTCAGGTCTGCAGCGTTCCCGGCATTGAAGTCCGGCGATTGATAGAAAGGATCGCCGCTGCGGTTGAATGAGTTCACGCCAAAGTTCAAACGTCCTTGTTTTCCCAGGGGAGACGAAAGCACAATTTTCCCGAGCGGAGCATCGCCATAAATATTCTGGATTTCTTCATTTGCAGGTGTAAACACGCCGCCGAGCGCAATGAGCTGCCAGTCATTTTTTGATTGAGCATTTAGGTGCAGGGGGAACAGGCAGGCGAGCAGTACGATGATTTTTAGTTTCATAACTTTTCTACCTCCGATACATTTTTGGAACGTAACAGGGCGCCAAGGATCTCCTGGGTACCAGGATCGATCATTATTACAAATCTGATTTCCTGTTTTGCAAATCAAAACTTCTCAATATCTTTTGATGTAATAAAATGACTCGTGATTGGATAGGAAACACCCTCAACTTTGGCCGAAATCAACTTGGACAGGCCGTCCGCAGTTTTGTATTCGACAAGCCCAACTCTGGGCCCATACTTACACACGCGCTCAGTTCCATCAGTTACTGACATCTCAAACGAAACTTCGATGCAGTTAATGAAATTACCGGCTGGTGCCAAAACGACTTCACCCGTGTTTAATACTTCTGCTTTGAAAGCGCCATAACTCTGCCATTTGGTTCCCTTGTCAGAATTAAAGTCGATTAGCAGATAGTCCCTTTCAAAATAGTTGATGAAAACTTTTCCGCTTGCATCGATGCGATAAAAACTGCTATCAGAATAAATATTATTTTCAAAGTTTCTCTTGAAGATAACATATTCTTTTTGGTTTATTGTTCTGATGCCGACAACCTCAATCGTCCAGATGAAGTTCTTTTCGAAATTTTTATACGTCCATGAGCTTCCCTTGGCAATCGGAAAATATTCATTCGATTTGTCATCCATACTAAAAACAAATGAATGAAGAGAGGCTAATAAAATTGCCGGAGCAAAAAGAGTGTTAAACTTTTTCATTTAATTTCCTACATCAAGGTATTTTTGTATAGGACTTCCCCCGGGTGTGGACACCAGCACCGCTCGAATTGCAAATCGCCCGGTAAGAGCATCGCCATTATTGTCACGGCCGTCCCAGGTGACTTGATAAGATTTCTCTTCGCCAGGCTGAATATCCAGCGTCCAAATCTGCAGAGTAAAGGCTCTGCCGTGGGCCCAGTTCCAGACCACAAACTCAGGTCCATCCCCTACCACTGGCTCCTTCACAGCCAGAAAGTCAAATACTTGTCCCGACGCAAATCCAAGCCTAACAGGTTGGTCGCTGACATTTGTGACCAAGAGAGTCATATCTACACTTTGATTCGGGTCTATTTGGGATTGACTGAGCCGCAGGTCAAACTGCAGACCATAGCCGGTTACTGTAGAGACGAGTTCCAAAATTCCGTGAAGGATTCTGGCAAGATTTTCAGGAACCGAGATCCCATCAGTATGCACCGTTTTACTCTGATCGTTTTCATGGTAAGCAATGGCATAAATAAAAGCGTCAGCCGTTTGGGTATTAATATATGAATTGTCTAATCCAAAAAAATCATTGTCGGTCATCAACTTCTTGATATCCTCCAGTTGTGCCGGCGTGAGTAAAATTTCCCAACTGGCTCCAGGTCGCAAACTATCTTTAAAAAAAGCATTACCCGATTCATCCACATGCAAATTTTGCTGGACACCTGCAAATCCACCGGTAATGTCCACATTCAAGAAAATGGTTCCCGGTTCAAGAACTTCCTGCCGGGTGTCCTCTTGCTGATCACCCGCGCTAAAAGGCGATGGAAAGTCGCAGGCAACGAAAAATAGAATAAGAAGAAGAATTGTTGGATAAAAAAAACATTTCATTTTGCACCTCGGGTTTGCTATGAATGAGAATCATGCGGTTGACTTGCAACGGATATGCCAAAAGTGAAAAAAAAGATTTCAATTTCTATTTCATTAAGATTCCATGCCTGAAAAAGTTTGTCGAATCTGATATTAGTCAGTTTTATAAATGAATTGCAACAGAAGGAAAGAACATCCAGTGCATCAGAAATCTGATATTCTATCAAAAATCTGATAAAAATGCGGCTTAAAATCGAAAATCAAACCCGGCGGTGAGAATGGCTTTGCGGTAAAATCTGCTGCGGATAACCGACTCGTTGTTGTAATAAGCAAATCGAAGCAGTGCGGAGATACTGGGGTTTAAGTCTCGTGACATATCGACAACAAAAAAATTGCTCTCCTCTCTCTCGGTATCTACATCAGTCGGAAAAATCGGCAGAACCTCTTCGGGATAGATCTTAATTTGAGCGGCGGCGTAGCCCCTGAGCCAGGTCTTGTTCGACAGAGGAATACCGATGATTAACACAAATTGGTGGCGGGTGTATTTGTATCCGCGACTGTTGGAATCGTTGTATTGAAGTGAATAGCTAAAATTAACCAAAAATGATTTCGTGTAATTTACTTTAAACTGAACTTTATAATTGTCATCCCTTTGTTGTATGTCAGGACAACCGGTTGAGTCTTCAGTGGTAACGATAATGTTCCGATGGTAGTCAATCGACTTTCCGGAGAGGTCAAGAACGCCAGTCAATCCGGAGGATAATTCTTTTGAAATAGTCCACTTCACCTGTTTTTCAGAGTAATTAAAACCAGGGAAATTCTGATACTCTAACCCGCCGGTATTAATTGCAAATTCATTGAAAAAATTAGCTAGCGGCGGGAGTCTAAGAAATAGTTCGAAGGAACCTGTAGAGTAATCAAAGCTATGGTTAAGATAGATTTTTAAACGTCCATTGCCTCTAACTCCCCCAACAAACTTTCTCAATCGATATTGTCCGGAAAATTGAATTTCGTTGATAAGTTTATTCTCAATTGAATGGCGAAAATAAGATTGCAGGCCGCCCTGGTAAGAAAAGGCCAGGCGTGTGTTTGAATTTGAACGTGAAGCGCGGGAGTGAAAAAGGAACCTCAAGGAGGAATCGTTTTTTTTAAGGCTATCTGCTGTGTTTTCCCTGATGTTATCATCGAATTGATAGCTTGCTTGCAGTCTGTTTTTAATCCGCCATTTTCCGCTGTTTTGAGCCTCCGCATTCGGACAAATCAATATAAACACACATAGAAACTGTAGGATTCGAAGACTTCGCAGAGATCTCTTCACCAAAAGTCTATTGTTTTTTTAAACGTTTAACAGCTTTATAAAAAGTCTCTGCCCTTTGGCCAAGGCTGTCTGCTTTTATTTCGGCCTGCTTCTCCTGCTCGATCAAGCTTTCGATGAACTCTTCAAATTGTTCAGTTGAGAGAGTTGAAAAATTAAAGTCCTTTTGACCGACAAAAATAAAATTGCTTTCAGAAGCTCTCAATCCTTGAGAAATCTCATCATCCGGGTTTGAAGCGTCAGCACTGGCTAGCCTGCTGCCCCCTTCTGAGGTACTCAAATTGCCTAAAATTTCTTCTTGTTGATCGAAGAGAGCCAAATCAGTCACCAGGTCGTGAATCCGATTGCGAAGATTAAGTTCCTTGGTTAACTCCTCTTTCCGACTGTTCAACCGGCTTGCCAAACGCCTGAATTTATCTTCCTGATCTTTGAGTAAATCCGCTTTTTGTTTAATTCGTTTTGGAGTGTCATCCGGCTCAATTTTGAGTTGTGACATTCTAATTTCTATTGCAGTTTCTGGTCCGATTCTGCTTTTGATATTTTCCTTTTTGCGGCGCAGGATTTCGATATTCTGCAAAATGGTTTGGCGATATTCCTGCGCCAGGTCCTTGGTCGCCAAATTCTTTAAACTCTTCTTGATTTCGGAATCATAAATAGTTAAAAGCTCATTTCCGGTTTTGACGAGGCGCTGCTTCACTTTACGGAGATCAGAATCAAAATCAGCCATTCGATTTGAAAGATCCTGTGAATCTTTAAGCAGACCCTCCAACTTTTGGTGTTGAAAGTAATTGAGTTCGTTTTTGTTTTTTAATTCCTGAATTTGGACGGCTTTCTGCTGCAATGGCTCGTTTAAAATATTCTTTTTGTTATTAAGCACAGATACGGCTGAATCAATTTTAACAAATTGAGCTTCAAGAGCCCGCATCGAACCCTGAGCAAACACATTTGCTCCGGCCAGCAGCATTACCACGAAGACCAGCATCGTAATTAATTTCATTTCATCTTCCTCTTTTTCGAGAGCCATTTTCTGGTGCGTGTCTCGATGTTCATTGTGCACTCATCGCGTATCGCTCTTCGAATCATCAATATTCGTGCCAGATCAAAGCAGATCGTATTTCTCAAGTTTGTAGTAGAGGGCGCTGGTCTTGATATCCAGAAGTTTCGCCGCTTCGGTTTTCACGCCGCGAGCTTTGTCCATAGCTTTTTCCAGGAGCTGCTTTTCGGTTGTTTCCAAGGTGCGATTCAAGTTTAAACCATCCGGTTGAGAATAAGTCAATGTTTGAGCGCCTTCCGAAAATAAAGGTAGATCCGATGCCAGTATATGGGCATCTTCGCTGAGTACAGCGGCTCTTTCTAAAACGTTCTCAAATTCGCGCACGTTGCCCGGCCAATTATACCTTCGTAATTTATCAATAGCTTGTGCATCAATTTTTAACTCTGGAATGTTCACTTCTTTGCTGATTTTCTTTATAAAATGTTCGGTCAAAAGGGAGATGTCTTCTTTACGTTCGCGAAGAGGCGGCAAGTGAATTGGAATGATGTGCAGCCGGTAGTACAAATCTTCCCTGAAATTTCCTCTCTTGATTTCTTCCTGCAAATTCTTACTGGTAGCGGCAATGATCCGTGTATCAACCGAAAGGGTCTCTTCGCCGCCAACCCGTTCAAACTCCTTTTCCTGCAAGACTCTCAGGAGTTTCACTTGAGTCCCCAGCGGAATATCGCCGATTTCATCCAAAAAGATGCTGCCACTTTGCGCCAGTTCAAACCGGCCTTTCCTCCTTTTAATGGCCCCGGTAAATGCGCCTTTTTCGTGACCAAACAGCTCTGACTCAAGAATGCCTTCCGCAAGTGCGCCGCAGTTGACACGAATAAACGCACGATCTTTTCGGGGGCTGGTGTTATGAATGGCATGAGCCACCAACTCTTTGCCGGTACCGCTTTCTCCATAAATAATTATAGAAGAATCACCTTTGGCGACCTTTTCAATGGTTCTAAAAATAGCCTGCATCGCCGGTGAGTTGCCGATGATTTCTCCAAAATTAAATTGTCCATCTAATTGGTCGCGCAAATAGCGATTCTCTTCCGAGACTCGCTGCAACTCTGCTTTTTGCTGAACCCGTTCAAGAATCAGGTTCACTTTTAAGGTAAGCTCTTCCGGAGAGAAGGGTTTGGTGATAAAATCTGCTGCACCTTTCTTCATCGCTTCAACGGCCAGCTCGATACTGCCATATGCAGTAATAAGCATCGCTTCCGTTTCCGGAGAGATTAGTTTAATTTTTTCAAGCAGCTCGATCCCGGTCATGCCGGGAAGCTTATAATCAGAAATCAGCAGATCAAATTTCGTTTTGGATAATTGTTTTTCGGCTTGCTCAGCATCTGCGGTCTCCACGGCCCTGTGACCCATCTTTTCCACCACGCGCACGATACCCTCGCGCATGGTGTCGTTATCTTCAACAATCAAGAAATTGTATTTTGAATTTGCAGCCAAACGAAACTCCATTTGTAGATACTATACCAAATCAACCTTATCTTTGCAAGTTTTTCACCTGGACAAATGCGTGGGATGATTAGACTTGCCCTAAAAAAAATCGCCCACTTTGGGATGAGCGATTTTTTTCCAACCTTTGAGAGTATTCGAAAATTATTTCAATTTGTATCTTCGATGACCGCTTGTGCTGCCGCCAGCCGTGCAATCGGCACCCGGAACGGCGAGCAGCTTACATAATCCATACCGACGCGGTGGCAAAATTTCACCGACTCCGGATCGCCGCCGTGTTCCCCGCAAATACCAATTTTCAAATCAGGTCGCGTTTTCCGGCCTTTCTCCACACCCAAAATAATAAGCTGACCGATTCCTTCCTGATCGATAGTTTGAAACGGATCGCTTGGCAAAATCTTATTTTCAAAATAATCATAAAGAAACTTGCCGACGTCGTCACGGGAATAACCGAATGTCATCTGTGTTAAGTCATTCGTCCCAAAAGAGAAAAACTCAGCGGTTTCAGCGATTTTGTCAGCCACCAAAGTAGCGCGCGGAATTTCGATCATCGTTCCCACCAAAAAATTAATCGTGACGCCTTTCTCTTTTTGAACCTCATCGGCAACTCTGTCAATTATTTTCTTTTGATTGATAAACTCGGTTTCGGTGCCGATTAACGGAATCATGATTTCCGGGAAAACTTTAATCCCTTCAGCATAACACTGAGCAGCCGCTTCAATGATTGCCCGTGCTTGCATTTCGGTGATTTCCGGGTAAGTAATTCCAAGTCGGCAGCCGCGGTGTCCAAGCATGGGATTAAATTCGTGCAGAGATTTAACCTTTTGTTTAACTGCTTCCACCGAAATGCCCAAATGTTCTGCCATCTCTTTTTGTGTATCAGGTTCCTGAGGTACAAACTCGTTTAACGGCGGATCGAGCAGTCGAATGGTAACCGGACGCTCTCCCATGACTTTGAAAATTCCATAAAAATCTTGTCTTTGCATCGGCAGTAGTTTTGCCAGAGCTTTTTTACGGCCCTCCAGATCTTCGGCCATAATCATTTCTCTCATGGCCCAAATTCTATCGCCGAAAAACATATGTTCTGTGCGACAAAGCCCGATGCCTTCCGCGCCAAACTTAATGGCAGCTGCAGAATCCTCAGGGGAATCGGCATTGGCGCGGACTTTCAGTTTTCGAACTTCATCCGCCCAACTCAAAAGCTGGTTATAGTATTCGTTGTTCCCCGGATCTACAGAAATCAGTGGCATTTTATCTTTATAAATAAGACCCTTGGTACCGTTCAAACTAATCCAGTCGCCTTCTTTCAAAACCGTTTCGCCAAAAGTGGCGGTCCTACTTTCAAAATCGATGCTTAAATCCCCACAGCCGACAATACAGCATTTGCCCCAGCCGCGCGCCACCAGGGCGGCATGACTGGTCATGCCGCCTGTGGAAGTCAAAATGGCCTGGGCTGGCTTCATGCCGTGAACATCTTCCGGGCTGGTCTCTTCCCGAACAAGAATAACTTTCTCTCCTTTGTTGCCTAACTCTTCTGCTAAATTAGCGGTCAAAACAATTTGTCCCAACGCGCCACCTGGACCGGCGGGCAATCCCCTGGTAATGGCAGGAGTAATCTTTTCAGCAACCGGGTCAATCATTGGGTGCAACAGCTCATCCAATTGCGAAGGCTGCACCCGCTGCAAGGCCTCCTCTTTTGAAATAAGTCCTTCCTTTTGCATTTCCACCGCTATTCGGGTTGCAGCGATTCCGTTTCTTTTACCGACCCGCGTTTGCAGCATCCAAAGCTTCCCTTCCTCAACGGTAAACTCCAGGTCCTGCATGTCACGATAATGGGCTTCCAGCTTTGTACGATAACCTTCTAACTGATTATAGGTCTCCGGAAGCAGTTCCTCTAACGAAGGAAACTCTTTGTTGTTATCCTGCTTGGATTTTATATTGATTGCATGGGGTGTTCTAGTTCCAGCAACTACATCTTCGCCTTGAGCGTTGATGAGCCACTCGCCATAGAAGTATTTTTCTCCGGAAGCCGGATCACGAGTAAAGGCAACCCCGGTCGCAGACTTATCCCCGGTGTTTCCAAAAACCATGGCTTGCACGTTCACTGCAGTTCCCCATTCTTCGGGAATGCCTTCAATTTTCCGGTAAGCAATCGCGCGTTTGCCGTTCCAAGATTTAAAAACGGCAGTGACGCCGCCCCAAAGCTGCTCGTTCGGTTCATCGGGAAAATCTTTCCCCAGGACCTCCTTAACTTTAAGCTTCATTTTCCCGGTCAAGTCTTTCAGGTCAGCGGCGGTTAAATCCGTATCGTTTTTGTAACCGTTCTTCTGTTTAACTTCTTCAAGCAGGCCTTCCAATCGCGGTCGGATGCCTTGCCCTTCTGCGGGCTCAATTCCGGCCGCTTTTTCCATAACCACGTCGCTGTACATGGAAATCAATCTGCGATAAGAATCATAAACAAATCGTTCGTTGTTTGTCCGTTTAATCATTCCCGGAATGGTTTTGGTCGTAAGGCCGACATTTAAGACGGTTTCCATCATCCCCGGCATGGAAATGCGCGCGCCGGATCGAACCGAAAACAGCAGCGGGTTGTCAGAATCAGAGAATTTGTAATCGAGGATGCCTTCAACATAACGCACTGCATTTTCGACTTGTTGATTCAGTTCAGCGGGGTATTCTTTGTTGTGTTGATAAAAATGGGCACAGACTTCAGTGGAAAGAGTGAATCCTGGGGGGACAGGCAGTCCCAGGTTAGACATTTCTGCCAAGTTAGCTCCTTTACCGCCAAGCAGGTTTTTCATGTCCGCCTGGCCATCTGCATTTCCGTCTCCGAAATGATAGACAAATTTTGCCACTTTCTCCCTCCTTAAATGTTCGAGTATTTTTAGAATTGTTCAAAAAAAAGTGAAGGTCATTCCGACCTATTCGACAGACGCCTCAGGAGGAATCTGAAAACAAATTGATAGTAGTGCTTAATAAAAATTGCTTCTTGCGGCGCGAAAGTCCTGTTTCAGATTTCTCACATTCGTTCGAAATAGCAGATAAGGTAAATGAAAATTTGATTACTGCTCTGGCTTTTTCCCGGGACCTGCCAAGTTTGATTCATACTTAACAGAATCCGAAAGTATCTCTAAAGCTTTCTGAACGGCTGCATCCTGATCAAATCCGGCTTCCAGTTCCGCTTTGGTTCCCCAAAGCTTTGCGGAGATTTCCTGTTGCAGTTCCTCTTTAACAAAGCCTTTGTTTAGATCAAAGTCCTTTTCCTTTCTCTGCAAGATCACAGACCTGATCTCATCAACAGAAGATGAAATTAATGCGAAATATTCCGCCTCCTGGGCTGTTTCTTCAATTTCCTGCAATGCTGACTCCGCATTGGAAGTATAATTGAAGTTGTTTTCGTTCAAGAAACTCTCAAATTCAGCGAGTATCTCATCGGTTACTTCAAACCCCCTGCGTAATTCCGGGTGCTTTGTGGCGTACCTGACCGCGAACTGAAACGGCAGGGTTTTTCGCAGCAACTCTATTTCGAAACGACTTAATGTTTCTTCCTCCACCTTGACGTCGGGCGCAATCCCGTGAGAAGCATAAACTTTTCTTCCGTTTGCCGTAAAGTATTCCTTCTCTTGAGGCTCTTCTTCTGATTTCTTGTCACTCTTTTTATTTTCATCTTCTCCTTTAGAAAAAACATTCTCAGCTTGAAGCGAACCCAGGGAATTCCTTTTAGACCTTTTCGGATCCTGGATAGAACGGCCGCTGGGGACCAAGTACTTTGCTGTAGTTATTTTTAAAACTGCCTCGCTTGAGATCTGAACCACTGTTTGCACAAGCCCTTTACCAAAAGTGTCTGTGCCTATAATGAGTCCACGATCTAAATCCTGAATGGCGCCGGCAACAATCTCGGAAGCGGAGGCGCTGAATCCATTTACTAAAACGACCAACGGCATATCCTCAAGTACAGGAGATTTTCTCGCATAAAACTTTTGCGTCGAGCCTCTTGCTCTGCCCTCGGTTGACACGATCAATTTTCCTTTTTCAATAAAATTTTCACTCACACTAACCGCAGCATCCAATAACCCACCGGGATTCGAGCGCAGATCCAAAATGAGCGATTTCAGGCCTTCCGTCTTAAGCTGGCGAATTGACTTTTCAATATCTTTGCCGGCATTGCGGGAAAAATGAATCAGTCGAATGTAACCAATGCCGTCCTGGATAATTCCCGAATATAGCACGTCCGTCACAATAATCTCAGCACGAATCAAACGAAATTCAATGCTCTCGTCCTCGCCTTCTCGTGCTATTTTCAAGAAAACTTCGCTGCCAATTTGGCCGCGAAGGAAGTTCGCGACTTTGCTGACTGTCAGCCCTTTAGTGGACTCCCCGTCAACTTCGATAATTTGGTCGCCTTCTCGAATGCCGGCTTTTAGTGACGGCGTACCTTCAAATGGCGGCTCCACGACGGTCGGCCAGCCTGAGCGCAAACCAATTCGCATTCCCAAACCGCCGTATTTGCCCGAAGACATAATCTGAAGTTCGGCGTTGTCTTCTTTTTCAACCAAGACAGTGTAGGGGTCAAGAGTCGAAAGCATGCCCTCGATACCCGCTTTCATGAATTTTTCGGGGTCTACTTCCTCTACATATTTCTCGGCAATTTCTTGATAGACGCGGCCGAAAACCTCGATATTCTTTTTTATTTGGTGATAATAATCAGGGCTGTAAGCTGAGACCCAACCAGATAACCAACCGCTGATAACTATTGTGACAATTAAAACTGCAATTAATGAAATTTGTTTTTTCGTTGACATTCAGACCTCCTGCCAAACAGTTACTTCATAATGGTAATTTCAACTTTATTTTCATAAATATTTCATCTTGAATCGCTTCGATCGATTGCGTGCCGTCGATAACAACAAACCTATCGGGATTCGAGCGGGCGATTTCTAAATAACCCTTTCTTACCCTTTGGTGAAACTCCGAATCTTCTTTCTCCAAACGATCCAAAGCCGTTTTTGTTCGTTGTAATGCGATTTTGGCATCCAAATCGATTAGAAATGTCAAATCCGGAACAACTTCCTCCGTAGCAAAATTATTCAATTTTTTGATAAAATCCAAATCAATTCTTCGTCCAAATCCCTGGTAAGCAGTTGTCGAATCGAAATATCGATCACAAATCACAACAGTACCTTTTTCCAAATTGGGAAGGATGTTCTCCCGAACCATTTGGGCGCGTGCAGCAGAGTAAAGTAAAACCTCGGTCATCGCACTCATTTTGTGATTCGCATTGTCCAATAAAACGGATCTTATCTTCTCGGATATTTCAGTTCCACCGGGTTCGCGCAAAATAAGAACGGGGAGTTTGCGATCTTTCAGGGCGCCATGCAAAAGGTTCGCCTGAACTGATTTTCCTGAAAAGTCAATACCCTCAAATGTGATTAAATTGCCTGGCATCACTCGTTTCACTAAAATTCAACCATCTTCCATTTTTCGCTTCTAAAACGAAAATAATTAATCCCGGATCTTAAAATTTCATCAAAAAAATGAACCAGCCACAAAGCCCGAAGGGAATAATTAAGTACAAAAACCAGGGCCGAGTTGAGTCCGATTTCCAATAAGATAACGCTGAGGATTGTTATCACCATTAACCATTTTAGATCTCCCACTCCACGTAAGGTCCCAATCAAGACGCCGTCCAAAGCCTTGGGGATTTGAACGAGAGCAAATATAAGAACAACTTTCGAAGCCAATTCGAGAACTTCAGAGTCTGAGGTAAATATAGCAATCAAGGGTTTCGAAAAAATAGCAATTAAAGCAAACACACCAAACGCAAAAACAAAAACAACCCAAATCGCTGCAAAAGCGGTTTTGAGGGCGCCCGGACGATCGCCTGCCCCTATTTTTTTACCCACTAAGGTCATGGCTCCCAAACTAAACCCGAGGTAAAACATAGACAAAATCGCCTGAATTCGAAGAAAAATCTGATGAGCAGCCAAAACCGTAATTCCGAGACCCGCTGCATACATTGAGACCACCAATTGGCCAAGCGCCCAAACCAGTTGCTCTACAGTTGTCGGAACACCTGCTTTAAACAATCTTTTAAAAGTTTTATAATTCGGCGTGGTCAACTCTTTAAATGAAAGAAAAAGCACGGATTTCCGACTGCGTAGTAAATAGAGTGTGACGAAAAACCCCAATGAGTGGGATATCCCCATCGCCAAAGCAGCACCGCGAACTTCCAACCGGGGGAAACCTAATAAACCGAAAATCAGAATTGGGGCAAGTAGAGCATTGAGGAATACAATCGACAGATTAATGAACATGGCTAAACGGGTTTCCCCGGTGCCGCGGATGATACCGAGCGCCACGAAATTTGTCAACACTAAAGGTCCGAAGAGCGCAATCGTCTTTAAATAAATAATTCCAGCTTCCCTCGCTCCGGAACCGGGTTCTTTAATCAGTTTGAATATCACCGGTGCGCCGAAAAACCATACAAATGAAATCAGGAATGCCATCATTATGCCAAGCATCAATGCTTGACCCAAAATGTGATTCGCTTCCCATTTGTTATCTGCGCCTAAATAACGATTGATAATGATCGAGCTACCCACGATAAAGGGTAAAAGAATCGTTAAGATAACAACGATAATTTGAATGGCCATTCCATGACCTCCGAAAGCAGTTGCACTGATTTTCCCGATTAGAATCGCCTCAAATGTCAACATAAAGGTTGGAGAGGAAAGGTCTATTACGGCCGGCAGAGAGGTCTTTAGAACACTTTTTAAGGGAGACTTTTCAGCCAAATTGCTATCCGATACCTAAATCACTATATACGTTTACAAGAAGTATTGACTGCCTTTGGAAGCCTGTCAATCATAGTATTCCAAACCGAGGTGGGTAATAAGCTCTTCGCCTTTCAAGTGCCGAAGGGTGTTTTTTAATTTCATAAGTTGGATAAAAAGGTCATGTTCAGGATAAAGACCCTGCGCGAACATCGGACTTTTGAAATAAAAAGACAACCACTCCTGAATACCTTTCATCCCGGTCCGGCCGGCCAGGTCCAGAAAAAGAATGAGGTCCAAAACAATGGGAGCCGCTAAAATACTATCGCGGCAGAGGAAATTAATTTTGATCTGCATCGGGTATCCCAACCATCCGAAAATATCGATACTATCCCACCCTTCTTTGTTATCTCCTCGCGGTGGATAATAATCAATTCGGACTTTATGATACATATCACCGTACAAATCAGGATAAACATCAGGTTGCAGGATGTGCTCCAGCACGCCGAGTTTGCTGACTTCTTTACTCTTGAAAGATTCGGGATCATCCAACACTTCGCCATCGCGGTTACCTAAAATATTCGTTGAGAACCAGCCATTCAAACCGAGGTAGCGGGCTTTTAGACCTGGCGCAAGAATGGTTTTCATAAGGGTCTGGCCGGTTTTGAAATCCTTACCGCAAATGGGAACGCCTTTGCTAATAGCGAATTCAAGCATTGCCGGAAAATCTACCGATAAATTAGGAGCTCCGTTTGCATAAGGCACACCTTCCGCAATTGCGGCATAAGCATAAAGCATGCTCGGTGCAATCCCGGGATGATTTTCTTTCATGGCCTTTTCAAAGGATGCCAAATCCCGATAAATCGGATTGTCTGGCTCTAAATAAACTTCAGTGCTGCCACACCAAACCATGGCCATCCTTTGTAAATCATTCTCACGTTTAAAATTTTGCATATCCTCGCGAACTTGTTCAGCCAATTCCCACTTGGTCGGCGCGGATTTTACATGTTTACCCTCAAGTTTCTTCACATATTTCTGATCGAAAATAGCCTTCCAGGGTTTTACGGCTTCCAATTCAGGCTTTATCTGTTCCAACAGATATCTATCTAACACGCCTGCATTCTTCGCTGCCTGATAGCAGTTATCTTCAAAAATATCCCAGCTGCCAAAAACCAGGTTGTCCAAATCTGTCAGTGGAATAAAATCTTTAATCTTAGGAACACGGTTATCCGTCCGTTTACCCAAACGAATCGTTCCCATTTGAGTAACAGATCCGATAGGTTTGGAAATGCCTTTACGAACCGCTGCAACGCCAGCAATAAAAGTAGTGCTTACCGCTCCCAAACCCGGTAATAAAACGCCAAGCTTTCCCTTAGGCTCCTCTATTTTAATCTCTTTTTTCTCCAAAACTTTTCCCTCCTAAATTTACAATATTAAAAACTTCTGCAAAATTGGCATTCCGAGCATTAATCAGCCATTCTATCTACTTCAGCCTGACTAAGCTTCTGGTCCTTTTTACCGCTCTCTGCCACCCAAATATGATAAACCCGCTGAGCCGCCGTAATATTTGCAAAAACCGCAATGAGTAGAATCGCAAAAATCAGAGTACCGATATGAAAAATTGAAAGAATGGCGCCAAAGCCGATGTAAACAACCCGTTCGGGCCGCTGCATGATACCAACTTTGCATTGAAGTCCTAGCGCCTCGGCCCTGGCGCGAACGTAACTTACCATAACCGAACCGCCTAATGCAAACGAAACCGCGATGGAAGTGATGAACATGTCCAACTTGACAAAATAAAACGCCATACCAAAAAACATGATAACTTCCGAGTAGCGATCTAATGTGGAATCATAGAGTGCGCCAAATTTGGTGACTCGCTTGGTTGCCCGCGCCACTTTCCCGTCGATGATATCGAATGTTCCGGCGAGCAGTATGATCCAGCCGGCAACGGCCAGATGCCCTAAAGCAAACAGCACCGCAGCTCCGATGGTTACAATAAATCCAATGGTTGTAAAAAAATTGGGGTTGAGCTTTAATCTAACAAAAAATTGAACGACCGGATTGATAAGATTCAAGTACCAATTCTTAATACCATCGGGCAGAACGTTGATTTTCCATCTGAAAATATTAAACGAAGCCAATTTTAGTACTCCTCCTATTTACCCTTTTTACCCTTCCCTTCAATAACGAGTACAAACTCACCTTTTAATTTGATTTGCGCAAGGTTTTCATTTAACTCGCTTAAATACCCCCGATGCACCTGTTCAAATTTTTTTGTAATCTCTCTGACAACAGCCACTTTTCGATCTCCAAAAAAAATCAGCAGATCAGAGAGTGTCCGTGGAATCCGGTGGACGGATTCGTACAAAATTATCGTTCTTGTCTCTTCTTTTAATTTTTCTAATCTGGTTTTACGGCCTTTTTTTACCGGCAAAAAACCTTCAAATACAAAGCGATCGGTCGGCAACCCTGACAAAATCAGGGCCGGGACAAAAGCCGTCGCCCCGGGAATTGTTTCAACTGCCAAACCATTTCTTAAACACTCGCGTACCAGTCGAAAGGCCGGGTCGGAAATACCGGG
>SMXC01000093.1 GCA_004356825.1 Caldithrix sp. | reverse complement strand
CAACCGCAGTGGTCGCCAGACGGCGTTCTTTACTTTGTTTCCGACAAATCCGGCTGGTGGAACCTCTACTCCTGGCGAGACGGTTCGATCGATTCAATACTTGAAAAAGAAGCAGAATTTGGATTACCGCAATGGATATTTGGAATGTCCACCTACGCATTTGACGATTCAAATCGTTTAGTTTGTACATACTTTGATAAAGGCACATGGAAATTAGCTCGTCTGAATACCAACACCCGCCAGTTCGACAACATTGATTTGCCTTTTACTCACTTTGAATGTGTTAAAGTATCAAATGGTCAGGCGGTATTTCTTGCTGCTTCCTCAATTCTCGGCAACGCTGTTGTGAACCTGAATTTGAAAACAGACGAGTTCGAAATTTTGCGCAAGTCAGCGGATGTCGCTCTTGACTCAACCTATCTGTCCCGCCCTGAAACAATTGAATTTCCCACAGAGCAGGGACGTACCGCACACGCTTACTTTTATCCACCCCAAAACCGTGACTATGATCCACCTGAAGATGAGTTGCCGCCACTGATCGTTAAAAGTCACGGTGGTCCCACCGCAGCGACTTCAACAGGTTTGGAATTGCGGATTCAATTTTGGACGAGCCGCGGCTTCGCCGTTCTCGATGTGAACTACGGCGGCAGTACTGGTTACGGCCGTGAATACCGGCAGAGACTGAATGATCATTGGGGCATTGTTGATGTAGATGATTGTGTAAACGCTGCCAAATATTTGGTTGACAAAAAACGGGTCGATCCAAATCGCACAGCAATTGCCGGCGGCAGCGCCGGCGGCTACACCACCCTGAGTGCATTAACCTTTCGGGATTTCTTCAAAGGTGGAGCCAGCTATTACGGAGTCAGCGATCTTGAGGCCTTAACAAAAGACACGCATAAATTCGAATCGAGGTATCTGGATAAATTGATCGGCGCTTATCCGGAGATGAAAGCGGTCTACCTGGAACGCTCGCCAATTCATCACACCGGGGAGTTGTCCTGTCCAATTATTCTCTTTCAAGGCCTCGAGGATAAAGTCGTGCCGCCCAATCAGGCGGAAATGATGGTTAAGGCTGTTCGGAGTAAAGGGCTGCCGGTCGCTTATGTTGCTTTCGAGGGGGAGCAGCACGGCTTTCGAAAAGCTGAAAACGTTAAGCGGACACTTGAGGCCGAGCTCTATTTTTATTCAAAGATTTTTGGCTTTGAATTGACGGAAACTATTGAGCCGGTACAGATTTACAATCTCCAGCTTGAATAATTCATGAACCACAAAGGCACAGAGGTTTGATTATATTGGAGATATTGAACATATGTCAGCGTAATCAATTTCGATTTCCAAAACTTTGTTTTGAACACACTCTCGTTATAAATCTTTTATTCTCTGTGTCCCTACGGCACGTTCAGGACAGGCTTAGTGCCTCTGTGGTAAAATTTTATGAATAATGCAGGCCAGTACAGTGACTCCTAAATATTATTTCAAACAGGTAATCTTATTTGTTGTCTTTTGAATGCCGCGTCAGTCATTTAAGTTAGAGAACCGATACCATGACTTGAAGTGACGTTGAATCTCAATTAAATTTTAGAATCGTCCAGACGGGCACATGATCTGAAGCGAGACTTCCTCTTTTTGTAAATTGCAATTCACCTTCGACAAACCTTACTCTTGATCGCTCGCCCTTAATAGCGGTAGAATAGTTAAAAACGCCTGACTCATAAACATATTTCTTTAAATTTATAGAAACCAGAATCTGGTCGAGCAGAATTGTTTTTATTTTAACATCATTGAAATAATTGTGCTCAATCCCCCGCCATTTATTGTTCTCTATTCTAGCCCCTGCCACGGTTAATTGAAAGGTATCGCTGACGGTTTCTTTAAAAAGACGGCTGTAGCCATAAGAACAATAATCTTTTGATAGTAACTTCTCGCTGGTATTGAAGAGAAAATCATCTTCTTTGCAATCAACTCCCCCGACTGCATCCTTATCTTCGTATTCCAGAATATTGAGCGATCTGTCGTCTGGATTATCGTTAAAGTCCCCGATAAGAATGACGTTTTCTGCAGCTAAGTTTGACTTCATGTATCCAACCATGAGCCGAGCCGCAGCTTCTCGGCGGGAATCCGTCTTAAGACGCCCTCCGGAGCGAGACTTGGCGTGATGTACCCAAATAACGAACTCTTTTCTGCAACCTCAACTTCAAGTAAATCGCGGGTTCTGGGAAAAGCATTGTCATGGATCGTATCGGGAAAAACGTACTTATAAGATTTTATTTTAAATGGCGGTCGCACTGCCAGCGCCAATTCCTGCACTTGCCCGGGGTCATCTATCATAGCAATTGTATATTCAGAGGGAAGAATATTTTTTAAAGCAGCCGGCGAGTTAATTTCCTGAAAACAATGATATCCGCATCAAGTTTATTTATGACCTGCTGCAGATTGCTCCTCCGTTCCTGGGAGATGCCGTCATCAAGGAAGTAAATATTGTAAGTAGCAATTTTGATTTCAGGTATTTCACTTGAACAAGCAATAAAAATTAAGGGGGTGAGTAAAATTATTATTCTTGCCATAGGCTTCCTTTCACACATAGCAGATTCAAAATGACGGCATGGTTAATCAACTATTTTCTATCCTTCAAACGATACACAAATTTTAATCCTGACCAAATCTCGTCAACTGCACACACCTTGACATCGACGAGACCGTTCTGCAAGCCAATATCCCTTACAACATTTCCATCCAAATCCGTCGCGACTTTCGCTGCCTTTTTAGGCCAGGAAATCCAGAACAGGCCGTTTATTGCCAACGCTTCTTTTAGGATTGGGAGTTGAGTTTGTAACTCCTCACGGTTTTTTGTAAACAAATGAATATAGTCCACAGGATTCATTGGCTTATTCAAGAGAGTTACGTTTTTAGGCAATTCGCCTAACAGGGTTTGTAAGTTATCCGGCGGGTTGGCAAAAAATACTTTGAAGCCTGGTTTTATGCCTAATTTCTTGACGAGGGGTGTCCTGGAATAGCCTGCAGCCATTAGTCGCTCTCTTTGTTGAGCTGCTCCATAACTTAAAAAAAATAATCTAATGACACAACTGATTTTTGACATAGGTGCAACTACTCGGGCTTCAAAATAAAAACATAGAGACCCGGCCCATGGGTCGCACCGGTGCCCAGCAAACCTTTGTCTAAAAAAAATCGTTCGACATTTCGGGCTTCTTGTTCAGAATCAGCTTTCCAGTGCAGCCAGGTCAAAGGATTACCTAACTGTGCTTTGCGATTCAGGGGTTCTCCTGTTAAACCAATTTGCCATTTTGTATATTTCCCGGTAGTAATATCTTTAACTTGACGAATGATGTACTTGTCTGATGCCATTTGTAATTCCTTGTTGTGACTCCTGGTGTAATGCATGCACCGTACCAAACCTGTGGAAAAAATATTGGCTAGCTAACACGTTGATTTTTAATAGATTATGATTTAGACAAATGTGAAGCAAGAAGCTTAAAAGTGTTGCTAGAAGAACCTGTGTTATCCGGTGTTACAATACATTGATGTTTAATGTCTATGGAATAAGCAATGGTGGGATGGGAGCAACAACATAAGCGAATAATAGGCGATGAGGTGGATTCCTGATAAATCATTCAGGAATGACAATTTAGAGGCTTAGGGCTTACTAAATTATCTTTAATCCGTGAAATTAATGTCACGATGGGCGCCGTCACAAAAGGGCTTGTTTTTTGAAGCGCCGCAGCGGCACAAGGAGTAGTGTTCTTTACTCGGTGGCTGTAATTCTTCTTCGACCTTAAGAACAACATTCCCAATCACATCGTAAGGACCATTTTGGGCAATTTGAATCGCCGGTTCTCTATCCTGATCCCGGTAATGTTTTTCATTTATTGAATAACTAAGCGCCCCCGAAGGACATTTTTTAATGACTTCAATAATCGAATCGAGCTCTGCCCGATCCGGATCAATCCAGGGACGTTCTTCCAATCGGAACACTGATGAGAGCAGCTCAACACATTCGGCGGCATGGCTGCAAATCACCCGGTTGTCGTGAATGGAAATATCTTTTCCCTGGTAAATTTTTTCTTTGGCTAAAGGTCTATTGATCTCCCGTTCGCCCGAAAATTCAATTGTCGCATGGGCACCGTCGCAATAAGGTTTATTAGCGGACTCTCCGCAACGGCACAGAGCGATTCTATCTTTAGGAGACAACTCTTCGCCTTTCCAATTCTGAAAATTCTTAAGCCCGGTTACAATGAGTGGCCCGTTTTCCATAATTTCAATTGTTACGTTTTCCATACAAACCCCCTTCAAATTAGTCAAACCAACTTACTCTTTTCCATAATTTCGCGGTTCAGGATTCTATCGTTGTCCGAATAATCCATCTGAATATCGATAAGGTGCACCCCCGGTTCGCTGTAACATTTTTTCATCATCGGCAACAGCTCTTCAGCACCTTTGATCCGGTGCCCGCGAGCGCCGTAACTTTCGGCGTATTTTACAAAATCGGGGTTGCCGAAATCCAGACCAAAGTCGGCAAACTCCATGGCGGCCTGTTTCCACTTAATCATCCCGTAAGCCTCATCTCTGAGGACAAGAATCACAAGATTCATTTTAAGTCTCACGGCGGTCTCAAGCTCCTGGGAATTCATCATGAAACCACCATCACCGCAGATGGCCATGACCTGCCGTTTTGAATGAACCAGGTGGGCGGCCATTGCTGAAGGCAACCCGGCGCCCATCGTGGCCAGAGCGTTGTCAAGCAGCACCGTGTTCGGTTGGTAAGCTTTGTAGTTGCGGGCAAACCAGATTTTGTACACGCCGTTGTCCAGTGCGATAATACCATCGGCGGGCATAGCCTTTCGAACATCAGCAACCAGCCGCTGCGGGTAAATTGGAAATCGCGAATCGTTGGCTCCCTCAAGTAGATGAGCCTCCACGTGTTCCCTGACTTTCATAAAATAAGAAAAGTCCCACGAATCTTGAACCTGAATTTTTTCGCAAATCTGCCAAATACTATTCGCGATATCCCCGACCACCTCCACTTGGGGAAAGTAGACAGGATCTACCGCAGCAGACAAGAAATTTATGTGAATCACTTTAAAGCCGTCGGGCCGCATAAAAAATGGCGGCTTTTCAATGACATCGTGGCCCGCATTGACAATGAGATCCGCTTTCTCTATGGCGCGGTGCAGAAAATCGTTTGCTGACAACGCGGCATTTCCCAGGAAAAGCGGATCGCGTTCATCAACGACGCCCTTGCCCATTTGGGTGCTAAAAAACGGGATGCCGGTTTTGTCAATAAACCGGCGCAGCATTTTTGAGGTCAATTTCCGGTTTGCACCTGCCCCAATCAACAACAGCGGATGTTCGGCATTTTCGATCATTCCAACGGCCTGTTTAATTGATTTTTCTTCTGCGATTGGCCGGCGCACCCTGCTTTTGGGGATAATTTGCGCAGTAGTCTCTTCGACAGCAATATCTTCGGGAAATTCCAGATGGCCGGCGCCGGGCCGCTCTTCCTCGATGATTTTAAAAACCTCGCGAACCCGGGATGGAATGTTGTCGCCGCTGACAATTTGACGGGTGTACTTTGTCAACGGCCGCATCATATCCACGATATCCACGATCTGGAAATGCCCCTGTTTGCTGCTTTTGATCGGTTTCTGCCCGGTTATCATGAGCATAGGCATAGCTCCAAGTTGAGCATAGGCCGCTGCGGTCACAAAGTTAGTCGCGCCGGGTCCAAGTGTTGAAAGGCAAACACCGGGCCTGCCGGTAAGGCGTCCATAAGTCGCTGCCATGAAACCGGCCGCTTGTTCATGTCGGGTCAAAATTAATTTTATTGAAGAATCCTTGAGAGATTGCAGCAAGTCAAGATTTTCTTCGCCCGGAATTCCAAAAATATATTCGACATTTTCAGCTTCCAGGGCTTTGACAAATAGATCGGAGGCTTTCATTTATGACACCTGTTTTTGTTTTAAAAACGGAATGTTATTCAAAAAAATCATTTGATTGTCATGGAATCAATTTCTTCATTTCATTGTATTTATTTTTAAGTACTAAATCAAGCACAATAAACCACAACCCTAAACTAAGCGACTTTTTTTCATCTCTGTGGAGAAGTTTATGAAGTCCGACCGAATTTATAGACAACGAGT